>DASPWV010000188.1:0-5733 GCA_035637635.1 Vicinamibacterales bacterium
CCAAAGGCCGTGCGCGAATCCCAGAGCGGGACGTGTGCGCCCATCGATGCGCACATGTGCATCACCGGCCGAAGCGGCGTGCCCGTCACGCCAAAGGGAATGACGCTCGGGCTGTGATGGTGAACGACGGCGTGAACATCAGGTCTCGCTTCGTAGATGCCTCCGTGAATGAACCGTTCTGCGTAGGGCTTGCGCACGCCCGGCTCGACGGCCACGCCCTCGAGCGTGAACTCCATCAAATCGGCGGCTTCGATGCACTCGGGAGCCCGCGCGCGCGAGAGGATGAATCGCTCCGACAAGTCTGGATGACGGATGCTGACGTGGCCGAATGCGTCGACCACGCCTTCCCGCGCGAGAATGCGATTGGCCGTGACGAGCTCCTCCAGGATTTTCGGCGATGCAGGCATTTTTGCGCCGCGATCATATAACGGCGTTTCGAAGTTGCTCCCTGAACTGTGTATGCTTTGCGCCTGATGGCGAACGGATCACAGGAACTCACCACTCCGCCGGTTGCTGCCGCGATCCCGCAGATCCACGTCGGGCTGCGCGGCCGGGCCCGGACGATTGCCGCGATCGCGGTCGTGGGATTTCCGCTCGCGATGTGGTTTGCTCCGCTGGGACTCGACGCGCGCGCGCAGCACGGGCTGGCTCTCATGTCGTTCGTCCTCCTGGGATGGATGACGCACGTTCTAGAGCCTGCGATCATCGGTCTGATCGGCGTATATCTCGCCTGGACGCTCGGCGTCGTTCCGTTCCCCGTCGCATTTGGCGGCTTCGCGAACACGACCCCGTGGTTCCTCTTCGGCGCGATGTTGTTCGGCATGGTTGCCGCGAAGTCGGGCCTCGCCAGACGTCTTGCGTTCAGCATCATGCGGCAGGTGGGGACCACGTATTCACAACTGCTGCTCGGGCTCATCATCTCCGGCTTCGTCCTGACCGTGCTCGTGCCATCAGGCGTCGCTCGCGTGGCCATCATGGGCGTGGTCGCGCTCGGGATCGTCGATGCGTTCGGAGTGTTGCGCACGAGTCGTATCGCCCGGGGGATGTTCATCACGCTCACCTACCATGCGACGATCTTCGACAAGATGATGATCGCCGGTGCGTCGTCGATCACGGCGCGGGGCGTGATCGAGCGTGCCGGTCAGGTGGAAGTCCTGTGGAGTCAGTGGGCGCTCGCCTTTCTTCCCGTAGACATCCTCACGATTTTCATCGCGTGGCGTCTCACCCTCTGGATGTATCCGCCGGAAATACAGTCGCCGGCCGGCGGCACGAGGTTTCTCGACGAGGCGCTGCGGCAAATGGGTCCGCTGTCGGCACTGGAGAAAAAGTCCGCTGCCCTGATGCTCGTGGCCATCGCGTTGTGGTCGACGGATTTCATCCACCACATCCCGGCGCCCATGATCGGCATCGGCATCGGTCTGGCAGCCACGCTGCCGGGCATCGGCGTCCTCGACGCCGAAGACGTGAAGAAGGTGAACTTTCTCATCATCATCTTTGTCGCCGCGGCGATTGCGACAGGCGACATCCTGCGCGAGACGGGTGCGTTGAAACTCATCACCGACGCCGCATTTGGATGGCTCGAACCGTTCGTCGACCATCCGTGGGAATCGATTCCGGTTCTGTACTGGACCGGATTCGTCTACCACATCTTTTTGGGCGACGAGATCTCGATGCTGGCGACGTCGCTTCCCGTCTTGATGCAGTTTGCACACACACATGGTGTCAATCCGCTCACGCTCGGTATGATCTGGACGTTCGGCGCGGGCGGCAAGATCTTCATCTATCAGACGGCGGTGCTGGTCGTGGGCTACTCGTTTGGCTGCTTCACGCCGCGCGACATGTTCCGGATGGGACTCGCGCTGACGGTGGTGGAATTCGTGCTGCTGCTCGTGATCGTCCCGTTCTGGTGGCCTCTGATTGGACTGACGTTTTAAACGTCAGGCGGGCCTAAAGGCCCGCCGCTCCACACGGGTCGAACGACGCCGCGGACACATAGTGGCGGCCCTTCCGCCTCCGCTAAAGCTACGGCGGACTGCCGAAGCCTGGGCGAAGGCTCGTCAGGGCCGCCGTCGCTCCGCGTCAGATCTTGAATGACTCCAGCGATTCTGGCGCGAAGAGCTGATCCGGCGAGAGCAGCGCCTTTGACAGGCCTTGCTCGTGTGAATACCGGAGAAACGTCGACAACGTCTGACGATTCGCCGGCAAGCCGTACGGCCAGTAATCGTCTCCCATCTCGCGTCGCGTGTCTTCGACGTGCGCGACAAGCCACGGCAGCATCGCCTTGAACGCCGACGTTTCGCGCAGATCGCGGTACGTGTCCTGCTGCGCCGCGAGGCACGCCTTGTACACAGACTGCGCGACCCAGCGATCGCGCTCGTAAATGTCCCGCCGGATCACGATCGTGTGCATGATCGGAAAGATTCGCGTCTGCCGGAAGTAGTCACGCTCGACGGCGAGCAGATCGTCGAACAGCCGCTTGACGCTGCCAGGATTGCTGTACAGGCACGACGGCGTGCGCGGCGCGTAGAGCGCATCGATGGCGCCGCTGGCGAGCATCGAAGACAGTGTCTCGGAGGCGTCGATGCGTTCAAGGCGAACGTCGGCCGGCACAGCGATCGGCGTCTTTTCGTTCCTGCCAGGCTCGTCCTGGCCGCCCGTGTAATACGTGACGCTCGTCACCGGCACGCCATAATGCTCGGCGAGAATGCCGCGGATCCAGACGCACGCCGTCAGCTGGTACTCGGGCGAGCCGACCTTGCGGCCGATCAGATCCTTCGGTTCGCGAATGCCGCAATGGGCATTGATGTAGATGCCCGAGTGCCGAAACGCTCGCGACGGGAACACCGGAATGGCGATGAACGGCGGCTCGGGTTGGAACAGCGAGATGACGTACGACGACAGCGACATTTCTGCGACGTCGAACTCCCGGTGCCGCATCATGCGGAAGAACGTCTCCTCAACCGGCAGATCGATGTAGTTCAGATCGATGCCGTCAACGCGCACCCGTCCATCGACCAGCGCCCGCATGCGGTCGTAATTCCAACAAGCCATCGTCAATTTCAGTTTCGACACGTTAGCTGGACCTCCGGCCCTCCCAGACACCTCCGTCCCCCGCTGGCCAGGGACGGAGGTTGCTACAGACCTCCGTCCCCGAAATAATGCACCAGGTGATGGCAACGAAGGCGCTACTGGCGGACGCTATCCGCATGCTCGAGCGTGCCGAGATCATCGATCACAGCGGCCACTGCAGCGCGCGGCGAGACGCCGAGTCGTATTTCATCAACTCGGGCGCATCGGTCCGCAGCACCCTGACCGCGGACGACATCGTCACGGTCGATCTGAACGGCTCGCTGATCGAAGGCACGGCGCGGCCGCCGCTCGAATTCCACATTCATTCCGAGATTTATCGCGCGCGGCCAGACGTGAACGTCGTCATGCACACGCATCCACGATGGTCGACGCTGCTCACGATGGTCGGCGTCAGGTTCGAGCCCGTTTACGCACAGGGCGTGCTGCTCGGTGAGATTCCTCTGATGGAGTCGCCGCTGTCGATCAACACCAAAGCGATGGGTGAACGGCTGGCGACAACGCTCGGGCAGTCCCGCGCAGTGCTCCTCAAATCGCACGGCGCGGTTGTCGTCGGCGCCGACATCGTGGAATGCTTCGCGCTGGCGACATATCTCGAGGAGAACGCGCGACGGCAGTACCTGGCGCTGCTGATCGGCACGCCGTACGTGTTCAGCGAGGCGGAGCAGCAGGCGTGTAGAGCGAATTTGTGGTCGCCCGGTCTCTTCAAAAAGAGCTGGGATTATTTTCAGTCCAAACCATCAAACGAATAAGAGCGCTGACACGAAAACACGAAATGGCATTGCTCTTGGCTGTTGCCAACGTCCGTCAGGACCTAGAAACCTTTCTTCCTGGCGAGCTCCGCATCGAACAACTTGCGAATCGCAGGATCTTCGCGGTTCGCTTCGATCTGTTCGACTTCGAGCGGAATGCCCAATCGCTTCGGGAAGTCGCCTTCAGTCACGGCGAAGTACCGCGCGGGTGTCGTGCCGGTGTTGAAGTGCTGATGAAACCAGAAGTACGGCGGCGACACGATTGAATACTTCTGCCAGTCCATCTTCACGTAATCCTTCAACAGATCATCCTTGCCGGCGATGCTGAAGCCGGTGCCGTTGAGAATCAAGATGACTGCTTCGTAGGGATGACGATGTGCGAGCTTGTACTCGCCGACGCCAAACTCCGAAATGTGCGGCTCGAGAATGGTGTTGCCGCCCATGTCGTAGAACATGCTCGCGTTCTCGCCACCCCGTTCTTCCCACCGCACAACTTCGGCGTTGCGGATGTCGGGCACGAAGTTGGCCTTGTCCCATCGCTGGCGGACGCGCTCCCGTTTGGTGAAGTACTCCTCCTGGCCGTTGTAGCGATCGGTGAAATTGAACGTGGTCTTCGACACGAAATCGACATTGCCCATCAACTGCAGCGTGAGCGGAAACGTCGTGACGGCGAGAAGGCGCGCCGGCTTTGCCGGATCGTCGTTGTAATGACGATGAAGCGCGTTGAGCGGCGGGGCAAACAGGCCGCCCTCACTCCATCGCACGTTGTTGTACTTGCCGCCCTGCTCCACCCGCGTATAGCCGCGTCCTGCCAGCACATAAATGAGCTGCTCGTACATGTGCTTGCCGGGATTCAGCGCTTTGCCGGGCGCGATTTCCATAATCACCGCGTCCATGTGCACGTTGCCGGAGAAGTGGCAATAGAGACCGCGGCCGCCGATCTCGGGCCATGGCTTCAACTCCTCGGTCGCCGCATCGGTGATGGCGTACCCTTCAATCTTCGGGACCCCTGAGTGTTGCAGCCATTCTCCATAGAAATCGCGCTCGATGCGTCCGCCGCCGCCGATGTTGGCGGGACTCATTTTTTGTTGCGTGGGCGCAGGCTTCGCGTTACCGGTCTGTGACGCCCAAGTCGAATGAGCGACGCCGGCGAGCGACAGGCCGGCAGCGGTCTGAATGAATCGACGTCGAGAGAGATTTGGTCGTAACATGACGCCCTCAGTTTAACGGTTCAAGGGTTCAAGGGTTCAAGGGTTCAAAGGTTCAAAGGTTCAAGGGTTCAAGGGTTCAAAGATTCAAGGGTTCAAGCGTTCGAGGTTCAAAGGTTCAAGGGTTCAGAGGTTTCAGAGGTTCAAAGGTTCAATCGGCGGAGGGGTTGATGAAATCGCTCGGAGTTTTCGTCAGTGTCGCGCTGATGATGGCAGTGGCAGTGGTGTCGCAAGTTGCCGATCTTGGTGCGCAGGCCACCGGCTCGTCGTGCGATGCGCTGCTGCCGCCGCTTCGCGATATTCGCGGGCAAAAGGTGGGGCCCCAGTCGTGTCTCATGATCGAGAGCGACGTCACCATCGACGGCCGCCGATTCCGGCGCCTCGACATCGGCGTCGACGGCAGCGTGGACGGGGTCGTCACGCGTACGGGCGATTACAAAGAGTACCTCACCAACGCCCCCGATCTCGTGTTCCCCCAGACCGCCGACGAGGGACCGCGGTTTCTCGCCATCGCGAAATACCAGCGCGACAAAGGGGCGGCCATGGTGGTGATCTTCCCGCGCGATGCCGCCGCGTGGAACGGCAAAGCCTGGGTAACCGTGCACGGCCGCGGCCGATCGTTCAAGGAAGGGAACCTGAAGGCGTGGAACAAGAACCTCGATCCCCAGCAGCCGATTGCCGATCTC
>DASPWV010000189.1:0-8868 GCA_035637635.1 Vicinamibacterales bacterium
CGAGCTCGACGGACGTGTTCTATCAGCCGCGGCAATTCCAGTTTGCGTTCCGGATCAACTACTGACTTGGTCGATCGCATCGTTGTGCGGAGCAGAGTGAGGCGAGCGGCGAAAGATCGCCACGAAGAAAGTAAGAGCACGAAGGCGACACGAAGCTGATCACGCGATCTCACCTCGTTTCCCGGCTGCTGGAGATGCCTTCGTGGGCTCCAAGGCTGCGGACACACCGCCGTTTGAAGAGGGCGCGGCATGTCCGGCAGCCTCGGTTGGCTCGATGCGGCGTAGCCGCTCGCGACGAACTCGGCTTTGTGCCCGTGGTGATCTTCGTGGCGAGCTGTTTCCTCCGGCGTCTTCGACGTATCGTTAGGGGAGATGGGAGGCCGCCACCTGATTCTCTACGACGGCGTCTGCGGGCTCTGCAATCGTCTGACGCAGTTTGTGATTCGCCACGACGAGCGCGCGGCGTTTGACTTCGCCGCTTTGCAAAGCGATATCGGCCGATCCTTCCTCGTGAAGTTCGGGCTGAACCCGAACGATATCGACACGTTTGCCGTGGTCGCGGAATACAAAACGCCAGGTGCGGCAATGCTCACCAAATCGAGGGCG
Source organism: Vicinamibacterales bacterium (assembly GCA_035637635.1). Lineage (GTDB taxonomy): Bacteria > Acidobacteriota > Vicinamibacteria > Vicinamibacterales > UBA2999 > DASPWV01. Next base: position 607 of record DASPWV010000189.1, read on the forward strand.
TCGATGTTCGTGCTGAGAACGCTGGGATGGCCCTGGCGTGCCTTTACAGTCCTCGGCGCGCTCGGGCGGACCGTCGGTGACCGTCTTTACGATCTCGTCGCGAAGAACCGGTATCGCGTATTTGGCCGGTACGAGAGCTGTATCGTACCGTCCGCTGAAATCAGGAAGCGATTCATCGACGCCTAGTCAGGTATCAGGTATCAGGTATCAGGTATCAGGTGTCAGGGGATCACGGGCTCACGGCGGGGCTGAAGCCCGGCCGGCACACAGGTATCAGGTGAGCGCCGCGGGCGCGCGTTCGTCAACGAGCTTGCGGTACGCGCGCCACATCCAGAGCCGCCAGCGCAGGATCATCCCGAAAGCGAGAATGAAGAACACGCCGCCCGTTTGGCGTGCCGGCAGGATGTGGCCGACGTAGTCGCGCAGGAGCAGCCGGATCGCGGCGAGGCCGATCAGAATGGCCAGGAACGATCGCGAACGGCTCATCACGACCGTGTTATCGCGGAGCGCCAGCTTCGACGATCGAATCAGCGGAATGGCGAGAAGCAGCGCGCCCGCGGCGAACGCACCAATCGCCCATTGCCAACTCACACGAAATGCGGGCACCAGGAACATGCTGAACCCGGTGCTCATGGCGAGCGGCGGCAGCAGGATGGATCGGTGTGAGACTGGCCGGCGCGTCTCGTGCACGCGCCATAGAAGAATCAGCACTGCCCCCGCGAGTGCCGCCACGCCGGAAATGATGAATGAGTCCACGCTTGGTTTCCAGTTACCAGTTGTCAGTTCAAAGTTGAGTTGTCGAGTTGCAGAACTTGGTCAGTTTCGCATTCTGACGGAACTTCACCACTTTGGAAACTTACAACTCAATTTCGCACTGGTAACTGACAACTGATAACTATGCAGCCGCCTTCAGCACGACCTTCAGACAGTCGTCCTCCTTGTTGTTGAACATGGAATACGCCTGCGGCGCATCTTCGAGCGACATGCGGTGCGTGATGACGAAGCTGGGATCGACTTCACGCCGGATAATACGCTCGAGCAGCGGGCGCATGTATCGATGCACGTGCGTCTGTCCCGATCGGATGGTCAGCGAACGATTCACGACGGCGCCCATCGGGAACTTGTCGATGAACCCGCCGTACACGCCCGCCACCGACACCGTCCCGCCGCTTCGGCACGAGAGAATCGCCTGTCGAAGCGCCACCGGGCGATCCGTTTCCAGCATCAACGATGTTTTCACCCGATCGTAGGCGCCCCACATGCCGGGCGCGTGGCCCTCGAGACCGACGGCATCGATACAGTGATCCGGCCCCCGTCCGGCTGTCATGTCTTTCAACGTTTCCATAACGTCGATCTGCTCGTAGTTGAGCGTTTCGGCTCGCGCGCGTTCGCGCGCAATGCGCATCCGGTACTCGAAGCGATCGATGGCGATCACGCGGGCTGCTCCGAGCAGGTACGCGCTGACAATAGCGAACTGTCCGACGGGCCCACAGCCCCACACGGCCACCGTATCCCCGGGCTGAATGTTGCACATGTCTGCGGCCATGTATCCGGTTGGGAAGATGTCGGTCAGAAAAAGCACTTCATCGTCTTGGAGCTCGTCGGGGACCTTGATCGGTCCAACGTCCGCAAAGGGCACGCGGACGTATTGTGCCTGGCCTCCGGCGTAGCCTCCCATGATGTGTGAATAACCAAAGATCCCGCAGGGCGAATAGCCCCACATCTTCTCCGCGATCCACGCGTTCGGATTCGAGTTCTCACAGAGCGAGTACATCTCCCGTTCGCACTGGAAACAGCGTCCGCACGCAATTGGAAACGGCACGACGACGCGATCCCCGACAGAAAGATTTCTGACGCCTGGTCCAACGTCCACGACTTCGCCCATGAACTCGTGTCCCAGCACGTCGCCGCGCTTCATCGTCGGGATGAAACCGTTGTAGAGATGCAGGTCGGACCCGCAGATGGCGGTGCTCGTGATCCGGACGATCGCGTCGCGCGGGTTGAGGACCTTCGGCTCCGGCACGTTCTGAACTTCGATCGCCTTTGTGCCCATCCAGCAGACTGCCTTCATTGCCGTCCTCCCGAGAACGCTGTCACCTGGTCGATGCTTGCGCCGGGCTGCGCGGCGCGCCACAGGCCCGGCCCGTCAGACACCGTGATCTCGCCCGTCTCGAGCAGTTGCTTGAAGCGCCGCAGGTCTTCGCGTATCTGCTGATCGGGCGCGATGCCGAGGACCCTCGTCACCTTCTGCACGAGGACAGGTCGCTTGCGTTCGAGCTCGACGTGCACCTCGGTGCCGCGAGCGCCCGGCGCCCGTTGAAACAACACCGTGCCGATGGCTTCATTCGATTGAAAAACGCAGCGCTCCTGCTCACGCGAGTCGGTGATTTCCGCATCGCGCATGAACGACGGGTATTGGCGTTCGAGCCACGCGGCGTAGACGCGTTCGATCGGCTGATTGATCGTGATGGATTCGGTTTGGTACGGATTCCACTCCTGCTCGTTGTCGTACGCGTCCTCTGCATTTGCTCGCCAGCGCCGGCGCAGCAGGTAGACAACTGTGCCGCCGAGCGCGACGCCAGCCGCGATTACACTCCAGCTCAGTCCATTCGTCTCGCCTCGGCTTGCGCGTTCGGTCATATGCGCCTCCGCACCGACCCGTGCAATGAACGAACCGCTGGAGAGCCGCGCCATCCCGCCTTCGCTCGAATTTGCCACGATCGAGCTTCGGCGCGGCACGCCCGGATCGCGAATTCGCGTGTATCATTCGGCGACATTGGGGAGAGTTCCATGCGTAGAACCGTTCTTCTCTTAATTGCGGCGCTCGTGCTGCCAACGAGCGCCTTTGCTACCTGGTCGGTCATTGCCGTCGACAAGAGCACGGGGCGCGTCGTGATTGCATCCGCCACATGCGTCGATCGCGACGATCAATTTCTGATGGGTGTTCAGGCCGTCGTCGTTCCGGGCAAAGGTGTCGCAGCGTGTCAGGCGGGAGTGGACAACACTCACCAGAACCAGATGCTCGTCTTTCAAGAGCTGCAGAAGGGCACGGATCCGAACACGATTATCGAGCTGCTTAGCAAAGACCCGGCGTATCAGAGCCGCCAGTTCGGCATCCTCGATCTGCAAGGCCGCATGGGGGGTCATTCCGGGCTGAGCAACGGGTACGTGTCACAAGACATTCAGGGGCAGGTGCCGGGTACCGAAATCTTCTATTCGATTCAGGGCAACATCCTGCGTCCGGGCCAGGTGGTTCCCAACGCCGTTCAGGCGTTTCTCAAAACGCAAGGCGCCATCACCGACCGTGTGATGGCCGCCATGGAGGCGGCAGACGGCTCGGGCGGCGACAGCCGCTGCACCTGCCCGCCGTGGCCGACGGACGGATCGAAGCCGAAGGTGCTTTGCGACGAGAAGACAGCGCATGTCGCGTACATGCTCATGGCCGAGCGCAACGACACGAACGGCGATTCACACAACAACGGCAAATACGCGATGTACATCACCGTGTCGCAACCGGGCGCCGACAAGGGCCCGAATACGATCCGCGAGGGCGAGAACCTCAATCCGGTGAAGACGCTGCGCGTGCGATACGACCAGTGGCGCACGAAGCAGCCCGCGTCATTCCGATAGGGAGAGTCGACGATGCCATTTCTTCGTTGGAGCGTTGTTCTGCTGCTCGTTGCGCTGTCGGCGCTCGTTGGCGCCGCACAAAATCCACCGGGCGGAAACGCTTCGCCGGCAGGGCCCGGTGCACAGCCGGGCGGACGTGGCGGCCGCGGAGGCGGGCGAGGCGGCGTCCAGGCGATGACGCTGAGCACCAGCGCGTGGACCGATGGCGGACAGGTGCCGGCGAAGTACACGCAAGTCGGCGAAGAAGTGTCGCCGCCGCTCACCTGGAGCAACGTGCCCGATAACGCCGCCAGCTTCGTGCTCCTCTTCCACGATTTGGACGCCGCCATCGGCAACGGAACCGACGACATCTTGCACTGGATGCTGTGGAATATTCCCGGCACCGCGCGGAGTCTGGCGGAGCACGTCCCTGCAGCCACGCAGTTGCCCGACGGGACGCGACAAATCAGCGCGAGCGGTCCGTACTATCGCGGTCCGGGAGCGCTTGCCGCCGGTCCGGTGCATCACTACGTGTTGGAGCTGTTTGCACTGGACACGATGCTCGAAGTTCCAGCCGTCGGCCAGTCACCTCCTCAAACGCGAGCGGCCGTCGTCTCAGGCATGGCCGGTCATATCCGCGGCAAAGGCGTCTACGTCGGCCTCTTCAAACGTTAGGCAGCGGGTCGATGTCTGACCGCTGCGTTCTTGGTTCTTAGTTCTTAGTGCTTCGTTCTCTATTGCGGGAGTACGAGGATCGCATCGCTGACGGGCCGTTCGCCCGTCACATCCGACGGATGATTCACCACCTTGCCTTGAACGACCATCGTCGTCGAGCCGCCGCCGTCGAGATTCATCGCTTCGACCGCGTCGAGATCGATCAGCAGCCGCGCCAGTTCGTCGAGCGACATGCCGACGCTCAGGGTGGGCTGACGGCCATCGACGACGACGAGCAGTATTCGACCGTCGGCGAGCGACGCAATCGCGGTGCGCGGGTGACGATCGGTGGCAAATGACGCGAGCATTTTCTCGCGCCCTGCGGTGATATCGACGCGTCCGCGACTCACAAGCTTCGGTCCCGCGCCGAGAATGTCTTCCGCCTTGGCCCAGGGGTTCTCCTGCGAATCGTTCGCTGGCTTTGCGAGACCTACGAGTGTGCCATCAGAATCCAGCGGGTTCAAACCGATGGCGATCTTCACTCGCGTGCCGCGACGAATGCTGCGTGCCCACTCGCGGGCGGATCCCCTCGTCGACAGGACGTAACCGTCAGAGGGAATGCGTGAGCTGCCGGCGTTGTCGCGGACACTGATAACGCGGCCCTGGCGCACGATGAGCTCCGTGCCGGTCGAGTCGGTGAGCGTCGTCTGGTGAAACTCAGGGGTAAACAGAACGACTTCGTTCTTGCCGCGTGGCCGGTTGATCCCATCGATAGTCCGCTTACGCCCCTCGATTTCGGCACTGCCGTGCCATGAGACGTGACCCATGACCAGGTGCGTGGTGTTGCCGGCACGAACCAATCCGACGGCCGCGCGTCCGCGATCGGGTTCGCTTAACAGTTTGCCGTCGATTTGCAAGGTACCTGTCGAGTCGCCGGCGAAGGTACCGGTCATCCGGAAGTAGCCGCCATTCACCGCAGCGATTGCACCGCGTCTTTCGGCAACAGAGCCGACAGTTTCGAGACCGACTGCTTCGTCTTGTGCATGGACGATGTCGAGTCGTGCTTGCGAGGGATCGATCCGCAAGGCGTTGATGACCCATGGACCCGCAGGCTGTCCCGCTTCATCGGTCTTGCGCGTGAGTTCAGCATGCTCGACGCCGGGCGCGATGCTTCGCCAATCGACGGGCGTGGGCTGCGCGATGAGCCCTACGCCCATCACGCACGCTGCCGCAGCCACAGGCACACAACGTGCAGCGACGGCCGACGTGGCGAGCAACAAACGACTGCTGATCAGCCTCACGATGGTTCTCTGGGTGTGGACCTGCCGATCAGCTGGCGCGTATTCCATCCTGGGTCACGAGGCGATGGTCGACGCGGTATGGAACGATTCCATCGTTCCGGTCATGCGGCACCGGTTTCCCCGCATCACGCCGCAGGAGCTGATGACGGCGCGCGCGTACGCATATGGCGGGTCGGTTATTCAGGATCTCGGATAAACCGTTTGGCAGCAAGCTGTTTACCAATCTCGTGCACTACGTGCGCTCTGGAGATTTTGTCGAGTCGCTCATTCGCAACGCACGTGATCCCAATGAATACGCATTTGCGCTTGGCGCGCTCGCTCACTACGCGAGCGACAATGCCGGACATGCGATCTCGGTAAACCGGGCCTTGCCCATCGAGTACCCGAGGCTTCGCGCAAAATTTGGGGACGAAGTGCTGTTCGCGGAGGCTCCGGCCCGCCATCTCATGCTCGAATTTGCGTTCGACGTATACCAGATTGGTGCAGCCGGGTACGCGTCGCAGGCATATCGAGACTTCATCGGATTCGAGGTCGCAAAGTCACTTCTCGCGCGGGCGTCCAAAGAGACCTATGCGCTGGATCTCGACGAGCTCTTTCCCAACCAGGACATGGCGATTGGGACCTATCGTCATGCGATCAGCACGACCATTCCACACCTGACGCTTTTGGCGTGGAAGGACAAACAGAAGGAGATCCGCGCACGCACGCCAGGCATCGAACGCAGCCGGTTCGTGTTTACGTTCACTCAGGTCGAGTACGACAGAACATTTGGCACGACGTATAAGAAGCCCGGCTTGCTGTCGCGGTTCGTCGTCGTTCTGTTCAAGATCCTGCCGAAGTTCGGTGCGTTTCGGACGCTTGCGTTCAAGCCACTCACGCCGGAAACGGCCAAACTGTTTGTCGAGAGCTTCGAGGCAGCGCGTGAGCGTTATCGCGCCTCTCTTCAGTCGTTGCTGCGCAACCGGGGCAGCGTGGCAAACACCGATCTCGATACAGGAAGAGCGCCGGTGCGCGCGCATAACACGCTGCTGGAAGAAACGTACGCCGATCTGCTCGCCAAACTCGCCAAGAGACAGTTTGCCGGCGTACCGCTCGCATTGAGGGCCGACATCGTGAGGCACTATGCGGCGCCGCTGACGGTGCAGTTGACGCGCAAAGAGCGTAAGGTCGAAGAAGGCGCGCGCCGCGATCTCGCGACCCTTCAGGCGAACGCGCGTTAGCCGGCAATCGGACCGCGGCTTTCACGTGATGGTACGTACGCGCAATCCGTTTGTTCCCCGTGCGGAATGCATGAGCGCTGCTGCCGTACAATGTGTGTCCCTCGGCATGACAGATTCGGATCTGCAACGTCTCGCAGCGATTGTCGCGTCTTCTGATGACGCGATCATCAGCAAAGACCTCGACGGCATCATCACGTCGTGGAACCGCGCGGCCGAACGAATGTTTGGTTTTGCAGCCGACGAGGCAGTTGGTCAGTCCATTCGCATGATCATCCCGTCGGATCGGCAGAGCGAAGAAGAGCTCGTCCTCTCGCGCATTCGGGCGGGCCACAGCATCGATCACTTCGAAACCGTCAGACAGCGCAAAGACGGATCGCTGCTGCCGATTTCCCTGACGGTGTCGCCGATCCGCGACAGCAGCGGTCAGGTGATCGGGGCGTCGAAGATTGCGCGGGAGATCAGCGATCGCAAACGTGCCGAGGCGTTATCGGAAGTAACGCGCCGACGGGCCATGTTCCTTGCGCAACTGACCGCCGCTCTGACGCGCATCCGCGATCTGCCGCAGACGCTCAAGACCATCGCCAATTTCGCCGTGCCGCACATTGCCGATTGGTGCGGTGTGGATCTGGTGCGCGAGGACGGCACCATTGTGCCGTTGGCGATGGCGCACGTGGATCCCCAAAAGGTTTCGCTCGCGGAAACGATCCGTCAGCGCTATGACTCGCCGGAGTCGCCGTACAGTCCCTTGACGGTGATTACGACAGGTGTGCCCGTGCACATTCCGGTGATCACCGACGAGATGATCGCCGCTGCCGCACAAGGCGACGCCGAGCGAATCCGCCTGGTCCGTGAGCTAGGCCTCGTGTCCTATATTTGTGTGCCGATGATTACGCACGATCGGACGTTTGGTGCGCTCACCCTCGGCACCGCTGAATCAGGCCACCGCTACGACGAAGACGACCTGCGCTTTGCGGAAGATGTCGCGACACGGGCGGCGCTGGCAATTGAGAACGCACAAGCGTACGAAGAGCTGGGCACTGCAAATCGCCTGAAGGACGAGTTCCTCGCGACGCTGTCGCACGAGCTCCGGACGCCGCTGAACGCCATTCTCGGCTGGGTGTCGATGCTTCGCCGCGCGCCAATCGCGAAGGATCGACTCTCGAACATCCTGGAGGTGATCGAGCGCAACGCGAAGGCGCAGGCCGACCTGATCAGCGAAGTGCTCGACGTCTCGCGGATCATCACCGGCCGGTTGCGCCTGAATCCGGAATCGGTCCTGGTGCCCGAATTGGTGCAGTGCGCGATCGACACCATTAAGCCAGCCGCCGACGCGAAGGCGCTGACGGTGGTCGTTCACGCGGCGGACGCCGTGCGGCCGATCCACGGGGATCGCGAACGGCTGCAGCAGGTGCTGTGGAACCTGCTCTCCAACGCCGTGAAGTTCACGCCGGCCGGCGGGCGCATCGACATTCAGATTT
>DASPWV010000190.1:0-2185 GCA_035637635.1 Vicinamibacterales bacterium
CGACATCTTCACCGAGGATGCGCTCGCGTGGGCATACTTCAAGGCCGGCCGGCGGAGCGACGCGAAGCAGGCCATCCAGCGAGCGCTCCGCACGGGCACGCGCGATCGATCCATTCTCGCCCATGCCGCCGCCATCAACTCCTCTGCTTCGCAGATGGCAGCGAGATGACACGCATCGCAGTCGCCCTGTTGCTCGCGCTATCTATTCCGGTCGCGGTACGAGCGCACGAAATCGGGACGACGCAGCTCGCGATCGATGTCCGGGCGGATGGTTCTTACCAGTTGGACGTGATCATCGATCCTGATGCGCTTCTGACCAAACTGGAGCTCGCCGCTGACCTGATTCCGTCGTCCAACATCGCTTCGGCCGAACGAGATCGCCGAATCGAGGCTCTCCGCGGCGTCTTCGTGGACCGCGTCCACATTCGTTTCGACGACATTCCGGTGAGGTCCACATTCGAGCGGTTGCAATCGTCGACCGATTCGACGCGGCCGTCCGTGGTGACCTTGACAGGTCGCGCGCCGGCGGGCGTACGAACCGTCGCGATCGGCTATGGCCTTGCAGTGGGAACGTTCGCAGTGACGGTAAGACTGCCGAATGGCGAGACGCAGACGCTCTGGTTGGATGGTGCTGAGCAGAGTCGGGGAATTCTGCTCGACCCCACGCGTCGCATTTCGGCGCGGGCGCGGATCGCGTGGCAATATTTTGCCCTTGGCTACACGCACATTCTGCCAAACGGCGTCGACCACGTGTTGTTCGTGCTCGGTATCTTCCTCTTGAGCGTTCGCTTGCGGTTCATTCTGCTGCAAGTCAGCGTCTTCACCATCGCGCACTCGATCACGCTCGGTCTCACGATGTACGGAGTGGTGTCTCTCCCCTCGCGCGTTGTGGAACCGCTGATCGCGTTATCGATTGCGTATGTGGCGGTGGAGAATCTCTTCACCAAGCAGTTGAAATCGTGGCGCGTGGCGCTGGTGTTCTCGTTTGGCCTGCTGCACGGAATGGGATTCGCGGGCGTGCTGCGCGAGCTCGGACTTCCTCGTTCGGAGTTTCTCACCGCACTTCTCACGTTCAACGCTGGCGTGGAAGTCGGCCAGTTGACGGTCATTGCGCTGGCGTTCGCCGGGTTGGCGTACTGGCAGCGCAAAGAGCTCACTTATCGCCGCTTTGTCGTTCAACCGGCATCTATTGCGATTGCCCTCGTCGGGCTTTACTGGACGCTCCAGCGAATCGCGTCTTGAGGTCTACCGCTTGACGTTCACATTGAGGCGCGTTCGGCTCGTGAATTCAGAGTCGGTCGCCGTCAGCTCCAGTTCGTAGGTCCCTGGAGCGGAGAACGTCGCTTTCGTTCGCGCCGCGGCAGGTTTCGAGAAGGTAACGGTCCCGGGGCCGCTGAGCATCTTCCAACCGACGACGAGTGGCTTGTCTCGTGGGAGACCCTCGTCGTTTGCACTGCCAAACAGATTCAGGGCCTCGCCAAGCGTGGCATCGAGGGCGGGCGTCTGCCCACGGCCACGCGCGCTTATGCCGAGGACGCGGACTTGCGGCGGCCGGTTGAGACAAACACCGCGAGGAGCCTTCACGTAATCGATCTTCGCGAGCTCCGCGGCACCCTCCACGAGATTCCAATTCGACTGGAGCATCCGTTCGCTCGTGCTCGTCGTCGTGCCGCCATAGCTGATCGTCCAACGCAACTTGCCGTCAAACTCCGCGCCTACCACCATCACGCACTGAAAGCGCCAATGTCCAGGTTTGAAAACCACCGGCTGCATCCGATCCGCCGGTGCGGGAGTGAAGGAGTTGTTGGCTCCGGCCGCTACCGTAATGGTGTCCGCGTTATGGCTGAAGTAAGCGAACGAGAGCGTGTAGCTGCCATCAGGGTTCTTCAGAAACCCATCGTAGGCGGGATAGATCGGCTGGTTTTGTTGCGCGCGCGCACTCGCGATCGCCCAGAACAGCACGAGCACGACAACGACCCCGACGCGTAGGCGCCTTCGCATAGAGGGTGCTAAAGTATGCCCATCTTTCGGCAAAGCGCAACCAAGTCAGCGCGCAGGAGCCCGCATGGTCCGCCTCACACCTGGTTCGTGCACACTCAGTCTCGCGCTCGCGGCCGGCCTTGTCCTTGTGGCCAGCGTCGTGACGACAGCGCAGAACGGCGCTGCTCCAGCGCGCGGCGCCGCG
>DASPWV010000191.1:0-4792 GCA_035637635.1 Vicinamibacterales bacterium
CCGCGTGAAGATGGCCAACGTCATCGCGACGCTCGCCGGCAATCGCCCCGACTGCATTGGCCTGGCGAGTCATTTCGACACCAAGCTTTTCCGCGAGTTCCGGTTCGTCGGCGCAAGCGACGGCGGATCGAGTACGGCCGCGCTGCTCGAGCTCGCACGTGTGCTCAAGGACAAGCCGCGTCCGTTCACACTGGAATTCCTGTTCCTGGACGGCGAAGAGGCCGTTCAGGAATGGCGCGGGACCGATCACACCTACGGCAGCCGGTATTACGTGGAGGCCGGCCGGAAGGCAGGCACGCTTGCCAGTCTGAAGGCGCTCATCCTGCTCGACATGATCGGCGATCGCAATCTGAATATCCGGCGCGAAGAGAATTCAACGAGCTGGTTGACCGACATCATCTGGAACACCGCAGCGAAGCTCGGGCACGACCGTGAGTTCGTCTCGCCGTCCGCACCAGTCGAAGACGACCACCTGCCGTTCCTCGAAGCAGGTGTCGCGGCCGTGGACCTCATCGATCTGGATTACCCGGCGTGGCATACGGCGGCGGACACGCTGGAGAATGTCAGCGCGAGAAGCCTTCAGATCGTCGGCGATGTTGTCGTCGCGGCGCTGCCCGAGATCGAAAAGCATTTGACACGATAGGGGTGATGCATGCATCGCCCTGGCGTCAGTTGCCCCGCACCGGATCCGGGGCGATGCATGCATCGCCCTGGCGTCAGTTGCCCCGCACCGGATCCAGGGCGATGCATGCATCGCCCCTATCTGTCAGGAATCTCGTTGACCTGATACACCTCGCCGAGAATTTCTTCCTCCGTCAACACGTGCTTTGACGCCTTCGCACGCTTGAAGATTCGTTCGACGAGCGGATCGGTCGGCGTGATGCCTCGCTTCTCCAGCCAATAAAGAACGTTCGACTTGCCCGACATCGGCCCGATGTCGATCTCCTGCTCGCGGCCGACCATGCTCGCCGGAACCGACGAATACACCGTGTCCATCAGCTCGCGATCGCCTTTCTTCCACGCTTTCACGACCGCTGCGGCGTGGACCCCCGTTGCCGTGCGGAATGCGTCGCGGCCGATGACGGGATAGTTGTCGGGAATCGGCACGCCGCAGACCTGCGACACGAGCTGGCAATACTCGCCCAGTGTGCGTAGATCGCGCGTGGTGTATTTCATCAGCACGAGGTTGACGAGCAGCAGATCCATCGGCGTATTACCAACGCGTTCGCCGATGCCCAACGCGGCGCCATGCAGTCTCGACGCTCCCGCTTCCAGTGCCGCAATGCTGTTGCCGACGGCGAGGTCTCGATCGCGATGACCATGCCAGTCGATGCCGACCTCCGCTCCCGTCTCGGCAATCACCTCCGCCGCAAACTTCACGACCGCCGCCGCGCCGGTCGGCGTCGCATGCCCTGCCGTATCGGCGATGCACAATCGGCGCGCGCCGGCATGAATCGCACACTTGTAGAGCGCACGCAGGCTGTCGGGGTCCGCACGGGTCGTATCCTCGGTGACGTACATCACCTCGAGACCCTCTTTCACGGCAAAGGTCACGGCCTCCTCGGTGTTGCGCAGCAGCCAGTCCAGCGTCCACCCTTCCGTGTACTGGCGTATGGGCGAGGATCCGATGAACGCACAGCACTCGATCGGCACACCCGTGCGATGGACGATGTCCGCAATAGGCGTGATGTCGTGGACGTGAGTCCGGGCAGCGCAGTTGGCGCGCACTTTCAGCCGGGCCGAGCCGATTTCCTTCGCCAGCCGCAGAACGTCTCGGACGACGTGCGGGCCCGCGCCGGGAAGTCCGATATCAGCGGTATCGATTTGGAGCGAATCGATCAAGTGGAGGATCCGGATCTTCTGTTCGATGCTCGGCGTCTGAACGGAAGGCGATTGCAACCCGTCGCGCAGCGTCTCGTCGTCCAGCATGACGACCGGCGGCCGGTGGCCTGCGCCGACGAGGTTCCAATCGTAGATGAGACCGTCTTTCATGCGCGTCGGCTCTGACGCTCGGCGATCTTGCTGAGCACGATTCCGGTGGTCAGCACGCCTCCTCCCCAGATTGACGCAATTTGGGCCGCGTGAGCAACGCGTGGACGAAATGCCGCGTTGATGGAGGCGACGGGCTCGCCTCGTTGATACCGCTGGACCTGAGTGCGGGTGAACTCGGCGCCCGCAAGCGACACCTCGCGGTCGTACACGACATTCCAGATGACAAACGCCAACGCGGCCCAGACGGCGAGGACGAGGCGCCGGACGCGCTTACCCGACATACTTCAGCACGAGCGCGGTCACATCGTCGTGCTGGGCCACGCCGTGCGCGAACGTCTGCACATCCTCCATGATGCGAGCAAGGATGCTCGCCGCATCGGCGGTGTGATACTGCCGGAGCAGCTCGATGAGCCGCTCTTCGCCGAACTCCTGGCCCTGGGCGTCGAGCGCTTCGGTGACGCCGTCGCTGAAGATCACAACGACGTCCCCTTTCTGGAGTTGTTCGACAACGTCTTCGTACGGCGCATGCTCGAAGAAGCCCACCGGCATGCTGCCCGACGCGAGACGCCGCAGACCGCCCGGCCCGAACACCACCGGCGGATTGTGGCCTGCGTTGCAGTACGTCAGCACGCCATCGGCGGTCAGCGTGCCGTGAAACATCGTCGCGTACTTGGCTTCGATGGGCCGCCGAACGAGGCCGGTGTTCACGCGACGGATGGTGCTGGCCGGAGTCCCTTCACCGAGTTGGGCGGTGAACAAACCCTGAATCTTTGCGGTCAACAGCGCGGCTGCCGGACCCTTTCCCGAAACGTCTCCCAGCGTGAAGCCAAAGCTGCCGTCGAGCATGTCGGTGTAATCGAAGAAGTCTCCGCCGATCGATCGCGAGGGGACAGACGAGCCCATGGCCTGGTAATACGTCCCGTCGTGGCGGCCAGGCGGCAGCAGGGAGCGCTGAATCTCGGCCGCGATTCTCAGCTCGTGTTCGATCTTCGCCTTCTCGAGCGTTTCGCGGTAGAGACGCGCGTTTTCGATTGCCACTCCCGCTTCGGTCGCCAGCGTGTCGAGCGCGGTTCGCGTGTGGGGCGACAGGATCGTTCCCTTTTCGCGGCTGTCCAGATAGAGCACGCCGATGATCTTCGGCTCGGCGACCATGTCGGCGCGGTCGAGATATCTCACGAGCCGCAGCGGCGCACACATGACGTGCCGGATGCCGAGCATGACGGTGCCCTGATGGACGTTCGCAAAGTCGCCGTCGAGAAGGTCGGCGACGATTTTCAGCTCGCCGGTGCCGAACACTTCTTCGGGGATCTTGCGGCTCGTATCGAAGCGGCTGCCCGGCATCGTGATCTTGCCCTTCGCGCGGGCGAGCTTCATCTCGAGCGCGCGCTCATCGTTGGCGAGCATGATGAAACCACGCTCGGCCCCAGTTACTTCGATCGCGGCGTCGAGGACGAGCGCCAGCACTTCGTCGAGCACGCGGCCCGATCCGAGCGCTCGGAGTCCCTCCAGCAGCGCGCCCAGCTGGCGGATGTCGCCGACCGACGTCTGGTGCATCCGATCGGACGAGGGCGGTGGCGCGTCCTCGATCAGAAAGACGACGTCGGTGCCGCTGGCGCGGCCGAATTGAATCCTGTCGCCGTGATTGAGCTGGTATTCGGAGATCTGCTCGCCGTTGACGAACGTGCCGTAGCGCGATCCGCGATCGCGCAGGACATAGCCCTTGTCGGTCTGCGCGATTTCGGCATGGTCGCGCGACACATCGCTGCCAACCAGCCGCAGATCGTTTTCCCCGCGGCGCCCAATGGCAATCAGCGGCTTGTCGAGCATGACGACCCGACTGCCAAGGCCGTCATTGACGTGGAGACGTGCAGCGCCCATCGAACGATCCTCCATAATACCTCAGCGCTTCAGACGCCTCCGGCCAGGCTTCAGACGAAGAGCGGTCAGTACAACCAGGATGACGAGAACCACCCAGCCGGCGATACGCGCCGGGCCCGCCGGCAGGTACGGCATGCCGAACGCTGCGAGGACAACGATCACAATCATCGCGATCGCGACGGGCAGCGGTCCACGCGCCGGCGTCCGGGCCGGCGGCTGCACACGCGGCGCCGTCGTCGGCTCGCCGCAGCGATAACAAATCAGCGCCTTGTCGGCGATTTCGGTGCCACAGTTCTTACACTTCATTCGATATCAAGCGGTGATCAGTCGACAGTCAACGGTCGCCCGTCCACGGTCGACGGCCGGCCGTCTCTGAAGATCTACAGTCTACAGGCCGCGGCAGAACGCGCTTCATGATTCCAGTTACAGACATTATTCCGACCCGTACGGCTCCAATCGCAACGATCGGGCTCATCGTGCTCACCATCGTTGTCTCCCTCGCAACGATACGTGACCACGTCCTCGAGCTTGCGATCAACATGCTCTACCTGTGGCTATTCGGATGGACTGTCGAGGACCGTCTCGGACGCGGCAGATTTGCTGCGCTGTATGCATTTTGCGCGACGAGCGCGTTCGTTCTTCAGCAGCTTTGGCTGCCGGTGGAAGGGACGTCCGTCATTGGCGGAGGCGTTGCCGGCGTCATCGGCGCATACCTCGCGCTCTATCCGGCAGCGAAAGTGCTCGTGCTCGTGCCTGTTCCACCGCTGCTTGTGGAAGTTCCAGCAGTTTTCCTGATGTCCCTGTGGTTGTTCCTGCAGATTGCCTGGTCCGTGCTCGCATTCGCGCCGTACGGTCTCACCGACCTCAAATGGCTCTTGGTTGCGCAACTGACTGCCTTTGTCGCAGGTATGCTCCTCTCGTT
>DASPWV010000192.1:0-7128 GCA_035637635.1 Vicinamibacterales bacterium
GGCGGGGCGGGCCGATGGGAGGTCCGGCTCACCACGTTCCGCCTGGGCGGGTTGCCGCACGATTTGCTCGTGCTGTCTGATGTGAGCCGCCCGCTGCGCGAGCAGGAGCGTCTGGCGTGGCAGCGGTTGATCCGCGTGATCGGCCACGAGCTCGGAAACTCGCTCGGTCCGATCAAATCAATTGCCGGCAGCCTGGAGACCCTTCTACACCGCAATCCGCCGCCCGAAGACTGGCGCGAGGACATGCGCCGGGGCCTTCAAGTGATTGCCTCACGCACCGAGTCGCTGAGCCGCTTCACGGCCGCCTACTCGCGCCTCGCGCGTCTGCCAGCCCCGCGGTCGAATCCCGTGGTGTTGAAACCACTGCTCGTTCGCGTCGCAGGACTCGAGACGCGTGTGCCTGTGAACGTTCGTCCCGGACCCGACATGACCGTCTCAGTTGACACCGATCAAATCGAGCAGCTCGTCATCAACCTCATTCGCAATGCTGCGGACGCCTGCGTCGAAGTCGGGGGTGGGACGGTGACGGTGGCGTGGCGGCGCACGCGGCACGGGGTGGATATCTGGGTCGATGACGAGGGACCTGGCTTGTCGAACACGGCCAATCTGTTCGTGCCGTTCTTTACGACGAAGCCTGGAGGATCGGGGATTGGCCTCGTGCTCTGCCGGCAGATCGCCGAGGCGCACGACGGTTCTTTGAAATTAGAGAACCGGCCCGACGCGCGCGGCGCGCGAGCGACGTTGACCTTGCCGTTGTAATCGCGAGCAGGGCGGCCCCGGCGGGGCTAAAGCCCCGCC
The DNA here is from genome assembly GCA_035637635.1 of Vicinamibacterales bacterium. Classification (GTDB taxonomy): domain Bacteria; phylum Acidobacteriota; class Vicinamibacteria; order Vicinamibacterales; family UBA2999; genus DASPWV01. The sequence continues at coordinate 799 of DASPWV010000192.1, forward strand.
ACTACAAACCGCGAGCGTGCGACGCCGTCGTGTAGTGGCGGCCCTTCAGGGCCGCCGTCGATTAAGAAGCAGTAACGATCGCAAGCGCGAATCCGTCGTAGCCTTTCAGTCCGACGGTCTGCATCACCGTCGCATCGGCGCGACGTTCGGATCCGAGCTGTTCCAGGAACCGGCGCATGCCCTGCACGTGCACGTCAGTGCTCACCGCATCTATCAACGCACCGTTCCTGACGACGTTGTCCACGACAATGACGCTGCCGGCGCGTGAGAGCTTCAGCGCCCATTCGAAGTAGGCCGAGGTGTTCGGCTTGTCTGCGTCGATAAAAATAAAATCAAACGGCACACCCTCAGAAACGAGCTGCGGTAGGAGATCGAGGGCCTTGCCGACGCGCAGGTCAATCAGAGCAGACAAGTCGGCGCGTGCGATGTTCGCGCGTGCCACTTCGGCATGACGAGGCTCCACCTCCAACGTGATCAGCCGGCCGCCGGCGGGCAACGCGCGCGCAAGCCAGATCGTGCTATAGCCGCCGAGCGTACCGATTTCCAGAATGCGCCGGGCACGCTGCAGCTTCGCAAGGATCATGAGGAACTTGCCTTGCGGCGGCGACACATTGATCGACGGCAGTCCCGCCTCTTTGCTTGCCTCGAGCGTGTCGTGCAGCGCCGGATCCTCCAACTGCAGGAGGTCGGCAGTGTAGTTATCGACTTGGTGCCAGAGTTCGGACGGCGCGAGCGCGCTCCGTTGGTTCATGATGCCGAGAGTGCCTTAACCCTTTGCAACGGCGCAAGCGCGCAGATAGACTCCACTCGTCCAGGAGGACATGTATGAATCGCCGGGTTTCGATGACGGTGCTGGTCTTTTTTGCCCTTGTCACGGCCGCGCAACAGGCGAGCGTCGCGCAAAGTCGCGCCGCAATCGACAACTACATCAGTCCCGGCTATCCATATGAGCTCGTCTCCGCAAAGAAGACGGATCGAATCGCCTGGCTGGCGTACGAACGCGGCATGCGCAACGTATACACCGCTGCGGCTCCTGCGTACACGCCGACGCGCCTGACGCGGTTTCTCGAAGACGACGGGGTCGACCTCACGAACCTGCGTTTGTCAGACGACGGATCGACGGCGGTGTTCGTGCGTGGGCACGAGCGCAATCGCGCGGGATGGATCGCAAACCCGACCTCGAACCCGAGCGGCGCGGATCGAACGATCTGGACGGCGCGCACCGCCGGTGGCAACGCGTGGAAAGTTGCAGAGGGGGACGAACCGTTTGTGTCGCCCGACGCGCGCTGGGTGCTCTATGTGAAAGACGGCCAGATCTACCGCGCACCAATCACCGAGACAACCAGCAATGGATCGAATGCCGCGAGTGACAAGCCATTCATCAAGGCGTGGGGCGAGAATACAGAGCCGCGCTGGTCTCCCGATGGCACACGCATCGCCTTTGTGAGCACCCGAGGCGACCACAGCTTGATTGGCGTGTACGACGTGCAGAAGCGTACCGTCTCGTACGTATCGCCGAGCGTCGACTTCGATAGGAGTCCGGCATGGTCGCCCGATGGAAAACAGATTGCGTTCATTCGCCGGCCTGGCACGCCATTCGGCCTGCAGACGCAGGCGGCCGGCACCGGCATTGGCAACCCACCCGGTCCGGCTGTCGGTCGGGGCAACGTCGGCCGCGGCGGCGCACGCGGTCAGGGACGCGGCGGCGAATCGCCGATTCCCGAGTCGCCGATTCCAGGCATGACACGCGCGACCTTCAAGGGCGGTTACACGCTGTCGTTCTGGGTCGCAGAGGTTCCCGGCGGGCTCGCGCGCGAAGACGGGTCCCTCGAGACGCCCGCACGCGAATTCTGGCATTCGCCCGCCAACGACGAATCGTTCTCGCGCGTCAACGCCATCACGTGGGCACGCGACCGCATCATCTTCGATGCGGAGCCCGAAGAGTGGATTCGCTACTACTCGGTGGCTGTGAGCGGCAATAACGCAGGCGCGTCGGTCGTACTCACGCCTGGTGAGGGCATGGTAGAGAACGCTGCGCTCTCTGGCGATGGCGCCACGCTCTATTACGCGACCAATGCCGCAGATCGCGATCGTCGCCATATCTGGAAAGTCGCAGCGGCGGGCGGCGAGGCCGTGCAGATTACCACGGGCGCCGAGATTGAAACGTATCCCGCCGCGCTCGCTTCCGGTAAGACGATCGCTGTCTTCAGCGCCGGGACGGCACGACCGCAATCTGTCGCCGTGGTGCCGGTGGATTCAGGCACACCCAACGTGATCTTCCCGAAGCTCGCATCCACTTTTCCGGCGGCCGATCACGTCGCCCCTCAGAACGTCACGTTGACGGCCGAAGACGGAGTGAAGTTCAACAACCAGCTCTTCGTTCCTAAGGATTTGCACGCTGGAGAGAAACGGCCCGCGGTGATTTTCGTGCACGGCGGCCCGGCGCGTCAGATGCTGCTCGGCTACCACTACATGCACTTCTACCACATGGCGTACGCCGTGAATCAGTGGCTCGCGCGTCAGGGCTACGTCGTGATGTCGGTGAACTATCGCAGCGGCATCGGATACGGCAAATCGTTTCGAATGGCGGCAAACACGGGCGGCCGCGGCAACGCCGAGTACAAAGACGTGCTCGCGGCCGGCAAGCACCTGCAGACGCGTGAAGACGTCGACAAGGATCGAATCGGCATTTGGGGTCTTTCGTACGGCGGCGTCCTGACCGCGCAGGCGCTCGCCCGCAACTCGGACATTTTCAAGGTAGGCGTTGATTTGGCCGGCGTTCACCTGTGGGGCGGCTCCATCGAGCCGGAAAGCGTCTCGTATCAGTCGTCGGCGATCAGCGCGATTGACTCGTGGAAGTCGCCGGTGCTGCTTCTTCACGGCGACGACGATCGCAACGTGGCGTTCTCGCAGACCACGGGACTCGTGCAGCTTCTACGCGCGCACAACGTCTATCACGAGCTGATCGTGTTCCCCGACGATGTCCACGACTCGCTGTTGTACAAGCGCTGGCTGTACGCGTTCGATCGGACGGCTGAATTCCTGAATCGATTCCTGAGGGCGAATCAAAAAACGACGACGGCGGGGCGATAACCGCCGCGGTGCGTGTTGTCACGTGCCGAACGTTTCGTTGTAATCCGCCATTGCCGCTTCAACGACACTCAGCGCGTGCTTACGGCCGTAGACCTCGGCGAGCCGCGGCTTGACGGCTTTTTGCGGCACGAGCTTATAGGTCAAAAAGTAGTGCTGCAATCGCTCAACGAACACCTGCGGCACATCGTCTATATCGCGCGCGTTTCCCCACACGTGATCGTTCTCGACCACGCTGATGATCTTGTCGTCGGCTTCGTCACGGTCGATCATCTGCAGACCGCCAATCACACGCGCAGCAACGATGATTTCGTTACGCGAGATCGCGCGTTCGCTGAGAACGCAGATGTCGAGCGGGTCGCCGTCGCCCCGCTTCGCGCCCGGCGCAAGCGTACAGACCCGCGGTCCGCAATACGTGCGCGGAACGAAACCGTAGAGACTCGGATGCTGGGCGGACGATCGCTGCGGGCGATCGACGCGCAGATAGCCTGAGATCTTGTCCACTTCGAACTTCATGAGATCGAACGGCGTGATTTCGATATACGCATTGAGGATTTCGGGGGGATCCGGGCCCACTTCGAGTCCGTGCCACGGGTGCGGCCGGTAGCGGCTGACGCGTGTCGGATCGCTCCGCTCAATGTGCGTCGGGTCGGACTGAGATGCAGACCGGCTGCTGGTCCTCGCGCGATTCCGCTTGGCCATCTTTCGCACCACAGGCGCGACTACAGCCGCGCCCTCCAGATCCTGCGCCTCATCAAAACAATCGGCCGCGCTGCACGATGGCTACATGGCCGAGCGCGCCGGCAGCAACGCTTTGCGCACCTTCGCGACGACGGTGAAGTTCGGATCGACGACGTTTGCAATCTCGTATTCCATGGCTTGGCCCATGAACGTCGACGCGCCCCGCTCCGAGAACCCATAATCCGCCATCAACCACCGCTGCATTTCCGTCGTCGCGTGCTGAAACGCCTCCAGCAGAGGCCGCGCGCTGCCAAGCACCATGATGTGCGTGTCGTTTTCGAGCCGCGGCCATGCAATCGGTTTTTTCTTGACGAGACCGACGGTGAACTCCACGTCCATCGACGTCTCGACTCCAGTGCCTGCTGCTTCGCCTTCGCCCATGCGCGCGTGCCCGTCGCCCACAAACAGCAGCGCGCCAGGCTCGTTGACCGGGAGCATCAGCTTCACACCAGCAACGAGACCCGCATAATCCATGTTGCCCCCGAAGGCGCCTGGAGTAACTGCAGTAATCGCTTCCTTTCTGGCCGGCGCAACGCCAACACAGCCAAGCATCGGTTTGAGCGGCAGTGTCAATGGCGACGGTTTGATATCCGGAGAATCGAGCGACACGACGCCCTTGGCTTTGTCGATCGTCCAGTTCATCCGCTTCGCCTCACGATCAACTCGAGCAGAGAGTGCAGCGGGATCGACCGCGTACGGCGCGAGGAGACTGCCTGAATATCCCGTCGTGCGGTTCGTCTCGATCTTCTCGAATGTGACGACCAGCATGTCCTGGGGCTCAGCACCCTCGATGTAAAACGGGCCGGTTTCGGGATTGGCGCCGCCTGAAGATACCGACTTGCCGTCCCAATCGGTACCTCCCGCATCAATCGTCTTCGTCACGACCCGATCGCCTGGTTTGATGCGAAGCGCGGGCGGATGAGCAAACGAGTACGTGGTGTAGAACTCCTTCGGGATGAACCGGTGCGTCTCAGGAGTCTGAGACCTGATCACCCACGGCGTAATGGCAAACGCCGCGAGTGCGAACGCTCGTGACGATGTCATGGGCTCATTGCCTCCCTATTTGCTGAGATCCACGGTGCGTCGGAACGTGGGCGGCTTGCGATGTTTGGTGGCCTGTTCGAACGCATATGCCAGCGTGATCAACACAGGCTCACTCCACGCGCGTCCGATGAACGACATGCCCACGGGCAGCCCGAATGCGTACCCAGCGGGAACAGTGAGAGACGGGTAACCCGCGACCGCTGCCGGAGTCGAGCTCGCGCCCACAAAGTGATCACCGTTGACGAGGTCCGTCGTCCAGGCCGGCGTGCCCGTCGGCGCCACCAGCGCATCCAGCTTGAGCTTCTCCATCACGGTATCGATGCCTTCCGTTCGCGAAAGCCGGAGGTTCTTCGCGAGCGTGGCGAGATACGTCTTGTCTGTCAGCGGCGGCCTCGCCTGGGCCTGAATCATCAACTCCTGGCCAAAGAACGGCATCTCGCGGTCGCGATTCTTCTCGTTGAAGGCAATGACCTCGCGCAGTGAATGCACCTTCGCTGCTGGCCCGAGCGCACCAAGATACTTGTCGAGATCGGCCTTGAACTCGTAGAGCAGGACGTCTAGCTCGCTGTCATCGTAGGAGCCTGCATTGGGGATGTCCGCCGGATCGACGATGACGGCGCCCAGCTCCTTCATACGCGCGACTGCCGCGTTGACGATTCTGTCGGTCACTTCGCTGTAACCAAAGAACTTTGCCCGGGCCACGCCAATGCGCGCGCCGCGCAGGCCATTCGCGTCGAACGAGCTGCGGTAATCGGCCGGACGACGGGCGGCTTCGGCGGTGGTGGTGATCGGATCACGCGGATCCCCGCTCGAGAGGACCGCCAGAAGAATTGCCGCGTCTTCGACGGTCCGCGTCATCGGTCCTGCCGTGTCCTGGCTGTGTGCGATCGGGATGATGCCGGAGCGGCTGACCAGGCCGAGTGTGGGTTTGATTCCGACCAGCGAGTTGGCCGCCGACGGGCACACGACAGAACCGTCGGTCTCGGTGCCGACGCCTACCGCCGCGAGGTTCGCGGCAATTGCCACACCCGTTCCCGAGCTCGATCCGCACGGATTTCGATCGAGCACATACGGATTCAGGACGAGACCGCCCCGACCGCTCCAGCCGCTCGTCGAATGCATCGAACGGAAATTGGCCCACTCGCTGAGATTGGTTTTGCCGAGAATGACCGCACCAGCGGCGCGAAGCCGCTCCACGATGAACGCATCACGCGCGGCAATCGAGCCTTCGAGCGCGAGCGAGCCCGCTGTGGTCGTCATTCGATCCGCAGTATCGATGTTGTCTTTGATGAGAACGGGAACGCCGTGCAACGGACCACGCGTTCGTCCGCTCCGCCGCTCGGTGTCGAGCGCGTCCGCAATCGTCAGGGCGTCAGGATTGATCTCGAGCACCGATCGGAGTGTCGGGCCATTGACGTCGATTTCGCGAATACGCGCGAGATACTCCTCTGCAAT
>DASPWV010000193.1:0-17437 GCA_035637635.1 Vicinamibacterales bacterium
GCCCTGGTACGTCGATTTGCTCAACGTGACCCTCGGCACATACGACCTGGTAGAAGCGCGTCGACGCATCCGCCTCCTGGTTGATGCCTTCAAGACCGATGGCACGCGGATTACGGAGAACCTCGATTTTGCAAGCGCTCCGCAGGCGACCTGACGGCCCTGGCGTGCCAGTCATGGTGACGATGGCAGGATAGCGCCAACACACGAGCGATGATGGCAGCGCGCGTCACCGACCGCGTACGCTTTCTGACGGCTCTGACACTCGTCGCTGTCGGGGCTGCCGTCTTCGCCGTCACCTTTCGGATCTCTCTGACGGTTCTCTACCAATCGCTTTATCACGCGGACACTGTGGTGCAGGCCATCGCCCAACTGCCACGGTGGATGCGACTGCTCGTGCCGGTTTCAGGTGCGCTGATTGCGGGGGCGATCGCGCGCGTCACACCGGCGCAGGGCGTGAGCAACGTCATGGAGGCAGTCGCGCTTGGCAACGTGCGACTCTCGCTGAGGACTACCGCCTCGCGCGTGACGGCATCATGGGCCGCCATGGCCGGCGGCATGTCCATCGGCCGCGAAGGACCGTTGATTGAGTTCGGCGGTGCGCTGGGCGCTGCCATCGGGCGCCGACTGCAGACGTCGCTCGTTCACACGCGTGTTTTGGTGGCCGCGGGAACCGCGGCGGGCTTCGCCGCGGCGTATAACACACCGTTCGGCGCCGTCCTCTTCGTGCTCGAAACAATCGCCGGCATCGCCGCACCGGAGCTGCTGTTGCCGGGCATGTTCACGACGATTGTTGCGACCGCCGTGTCGCGCGCAGTGGTGGGTGCAGGACCGATCTACGGTCAGCGAGCCTTCGGATTGGAGTCGTATCTGGATCTCATCTCGTTTGCGGCACTCGGCGCTCTGGCCGCGGTCGCCGCGTTTCTCTTCAAGAAGATCCTGCGCTTTTCGGAGAATCAGTTCGAGCGACGTCCGCTTCCGCAGCCGCTACGTGCGGCCGCCGGCGGATTCGTTGTCGGCGCAATTGCCATGTGGCTGCCTGCGGTTGCAGGGAACGGATACGAGCCGCTGAACGCACTGCTCGATACTCCGATGCCGTTGGCCGCCGTTGGTGTGCTCCTGGCGGCGAAAGTCGTCGCCACCAGTGCCTCGGTTGCCTGCGGCGTACCCGGCGGCATCTTTACGCCGATGCTCCTGATAGGCGCGGCGCTCGGAACCGCGTGGTCAGATCTCGTGGGTCACGCGACGTCGATTACGTCGACCGCTGGAAGCTACGCGCTGGTGGGCATGGCCGCCACCACCGCCGCGAACATTCACGCGCCGTTGACGGCGGCGGTGATGATCTTCGAGCTATCGGGCGACTATCCCGTCGCGCTGCCCTTGCTCCTGGCGACGGTCGTCTCGACGTCGGTATCCAGGGCGCTCGGCAGTGAATCGGTTTACGAGACAGAGCTTCGCAGGAAAGGCCTCGGGTGGGACCTCACTCTCGAAGGGCGTCGAATGAAAAACCGCTGAGCACGGTCAACATGCCGCCACGGACGCGTCTGTCTCAGCGGCCGCGGCTTCGCGGGCCTGAGAGGACGCGTCACGCACGTCCCGCATAATCTGCCGTGCCCAGGCGTGTGCGTCGTGATTGCGAACTACGGCTCGCATGCGGCGCATTCGCTCGCGTTGTTCGCCGGACGAAATGGCTAGCGCCCGCGCCAGCGCCTCGGCCGCTGCGTTCACATCATGCGGGTTGACAATCACCGCATCGTCCAGCTCGTTTGCGGCGCCGGCAAACTCGCTCAGCACCAGCACGCCTTGTTCGTCGTCGCGTGCAGCCACGAACTCCTTCGCCACGAGATTCATCCCGTCGTGAAGGCTGCCCACGAAGCAGACGTCCGCGGCGCGGAAATGCCGGGCGATGTCGGCGGTCGAGTGGCGGGCTTCGGTCAGTCGGATGGGCTGATATTCGTCGGATCCAAACCGATCGTTGATACGCTCCATTGTCTGCGCGATGCGAAGCCGTGCCGCGCGATAGACAGCAAGCCGCGCACGGCTCGGCTCGGCAAGCTGCACGAACACAAAGCGTCCACGGAGCTCGCGATGCGTCTCGAGCAGGCGCTCGATTGCAAGGAACTTCTCTTCGATGCCTTTCGTGTAATCGAGGCGGTCCACGCCGACGCCAAGGAGCGTATGGCGGTCGAGATGCAGTTGTGCGCGAACGGCATCGCGGCATGACGAGATCGGTCCGACCGAGGCCCAGTTGCCCGGCCATTGAATGGACGCCGGATAATCTCGCACGAGCGCCCGCCGTCCGCGGTATGTGATGACGCCTTCGCCGAAGTCGATTTCCGCGCCCAGAATGCGATCCACGGTTTCGACGAAATTGAAGCAGTCGCAGGGCGTTTGAAAACCGAGCACATCGCTGCCGAGCAGCCCCTGCAGAATTTCGCGGCGCCATGGACACGTGGCGAACGTCTGCCAATCGGGCCACGGAATATGCCAGAACATCGCGACCGCCGCCGAACGCAGCCGCCTTCGAATCATCAGCGGCACAAGCCCGAAGTGATAGTCCTGGACCAGTACGATCGGCAGGTCGCCGACGGCCTCGTCCTGTACCGCGCATGCGAAGCGGTGGTTCACGTCGTGGTAGGTCTGGAAATCGTCGGCACGAAACACCGGCTGCACGTACGTGCGATGACAAAGCGGCCAGAGGCCGCTGTTGGCAAACCCGTCGTAGTACGCGCGTTCTTCTTTTTCTGAGAGCCACACGCGGCGCAGCCGGAACTGCGGCGCATCCGGAGGCACATGAAGCCCGTCGCGCTCCAGGGCCGTTTCACGATCGGCGCTGCCGGCTCCGTGTCCAACCCACACACCTGAACATTTGCGCAGCAGAGGCTCGACTGCGTTGACCACGCCGGATCCTGCGCGGCGAATCCGCAGCTGACCTTGCTCGTCGCGCTCGTGCGTGTACGGCTCGCGATTGGCGACCACGATGATCTGTTGTGCGTTTTGGCTCATCGGTTCCCTCGCTCTGTTTTGAAGTAAATCGCGTGCCGCGTGAGACCGGTATCGGGTCGATAGGGGAAACCGTCCGGAATCATAGGGGAGGCTTGGGAGCGGAGCTCGGCTGTTGTCAGGATTCACCCCGTCCCGTCTCGAGGGGATTGAGAAGCGAACGCGAAACTACTATGTTCGGGGGATGCGGTTTCGCACGTGGCCGATTGCCGCCATCGGGCTTGCCAGCCTGTTGCTGCTCGTCATCTTCTCGACGTTCACGGCCACCAACAAGGCCGAGGAGATCTACACGCGCCTCGATCAACTCAATTCGCACCAGCGCGAGGTTGAAACGAAGCTGCGGCAACTCCGCTCCGATGTGCACCTTTCGGGCATTTTCGTACGCGATTACCTGCTCGATACCGAACGCGAGCACGCCGAGGATTACCAGCAGCGGCTTGCGGAGTTTCGCCGGGCGAACCTGGCCACGCTGACGGAATTGCGCGCGCTGCTTGGCAGCGAAAACGACGTGCGCATCTCGAATCTCCGATCGCAGCTGGAGGAGTATTGGCAGACCTTCGATCCCCTGATCGACTGGACAATCGCCGAAAAGATCACGCTCAGCGCGCGCTTTTTGCGGCGCGAAGTGATTCCGCGTCGCGAGGCCGTGCTGGCCATTGCCGAGGAAATCGAGCAGATCAACAACGCCAATCTCGCCGCCCAAAGCGCTGAGGTCACGCGGCAGCGCGCGGCTTTCCGCGCCGAGCTCTACACGCTCCTCGGGCGCAGCGTGTTTCTCGGTGTCCTTGTGGCTGCCATCGCCGTCTTCAGACTGCGCGTCGTCGAGCGGCGGTCTGAAGAGCAGAAGCTCGTCGCGCAGCATGCGGAACGGCAGCTGCGCCAGTTGTCACAGCAGCTGGTCGCGACGCAGGAAGAGGAGCGCCGCAAGCTCTCGCGCGAACTACACGATCACGTTGGACAGATGTTGACCGCCCTACGGATGGAGCTCGGACGTATCGATCGACTGGGCGGATCCAGAGATGCACGGGTGGCAGCGCCCGTGGTCGAGTGCAGACAGCTCGTCGATGAAATGGTCCGGCTCGTCCGCGATCTCGCGCTCGGCCTGCGGCCCAGCATGCTCGACGACATGGGTCTGCAGCCTACACTCGAATGGCAGGCGCGTGATTTCTCGCGGCGCTACGGTGTGCCGGTGGATCTGCATGTCGAAGGTAATCTCGACACCCTCAGCGAGCCGCACCGCACGTGTGTGTATCGAGTCGTGCAGGAAGCGCTCACCAACTGCATTCGTCATGCAAGGGCGAGTCGTGTCGTGATCAACGTACATGCCAGCTCGGATGCGCTCACGCTTTCTGTCATCGACGACGGCGTTGGGGTGGCACCAACCGCCAGGCACGCGGGGCTGGGGCTACGTGGCATCGAAGAGCGTGTCCGTGAGCTGGGTGGACGCGCGGTGATCGAAAGCGCCCTCGGACAAGGCTCGACGCTGACGATCGAGCTGCCGCTCATGCAGACGGAGTCGTCGCTTGCGCGTGCTGCTGGCTGACGATCATGCCATCGTCCGGCGGGGACTCCGGAGCCTGCTCGAAACAGAGCCCGGCTTGTCCGTCGTCGCCGAGGCAGCCGACGGTCTCGATGCGCTGAGGCTCTGCGAAGAGCACGAACCTGACGTCATCATTCTCGACGTCGGGATGCCAAAGTTGAACGGCATCGAGGTTGCGGCGCGCGCACAGAAACTGCGGCGGCCGCCTCACGTCATCATCCTCAGCATGCACGCTGACGAGTCCTACATCATTCGCGCGTTGTCGGCGGGCGCGCGCGCGTACCTGCTGAAAGACGCAACGGACGAGGATCTGATTCCTGCCGTGCGCACCGTCGCAGCCGGCAAACCGTTTTTCAGTCCAGCAGTCGCCGGCGTTCTGGTCGACGACTACGTGCGGCAGCTGCAGACCCGGGGCTTGACCGACACCTATCATCTGTTGACCGATCGCGAGAAAGAGGTCCTGCAGCTCCTCGCGGAAGGCCGCTCCAACAAGGAGGTTGCGTCTATTCTCAATCTCGGGCTGTCGACGGTCGAAACCCACCGCGGCAACCTGATGCAGAAGCTCAATCTGCACAACACGGCGGAGATCGTGCTGTACGCTGTTCGTAAGGGCATCATTGTTTGACAGTCTTTGAGATAGCGGCAGCGGCCAGGGACTCACCGCTTACACTTCTGCTCGATTATGACGGCACGCTCGTTCCCATCGCGGCGAAACCGGAGCTGGCGACACCAGACGACGAGCTGCTCCAGCTCTTGGCCTCTCTCGCAAGGCGTGCACAGACCGACCTCCATCTCGTGAGCGGACGTCGTCGTCGGACAATGGATCGATGGTTTGGCGACCTTCACGTGTCGCTCTGGGCGGAGCATGGGTTTTGGTACCGAAACGGCCCCGCGAGTCGATGGGAGGCGGCCGCGGAGATTCCTGCGACATCGCTCGAACGGATCAATCCACTCTTCGAAGCAGCGGAAGCTTCGGCGCCCGGATCCTTCCTCGAACGTAAATCAGCGTCGATCGCGTGGCACTATCGACTCGTCGATCCGGCGATTGCCGATGCTGAGGCAAACAAGCTGCGGACAGAACTCGCCGGGGCGGTCGAGAACACGAGGCTCAGCGTGCTGGAAGGTAAGAAGGTGATCGAGGTCAAACTGCGGCAGGTCAACAAATCGCTCGTGGCAAAACGGCTCGCACAGAGGCTCGAGCCCGGGCGGTTGATGATTGCCATCGGCGACGATCACACCGACGAAGATTTGTTCTGTGCGCTGCCGCTATCCAGCGTCACGATTTCCGTCGGCCGAAGCGCCAGTTGCGCCAGGTATCAGCTCGCAAGCCACGTCGAAGTGAGACAGATACTGCGGTCGCTCCTCTAACCAACAGCGAGTCCTGACAACGAGCTCGAACCACTTGACGTCAGCCGTTGCGCCACGTATTGTCGCGGCACCGGGTCGTTTGATTTTTTGCAACTTTCTCTCAACGAGGGTGGCACATGACTTTGAAACGCTTCGTGTTTGGTTGCTGTTGCCTTCTCTTCGCACCCACGGCCTACGCGCAGGTCCAGACAGGATCGATCGTAGGCTCGGTCACCGACGCGAGTAATTCCGTCTTGCCCGGTGTTCTCGTGTCGCTCGCCGGCGAGCGACTGATCGGTGGCACGCAGACGTTTACGACCGACGCGACGGGCACCTACAGATTCGATCGGCTGCCGCCGGGCGACTATCTCCTCAAGTTCGAGCTGCAGGGATTCAAGACCGTCGAACGCGCCGAGATTCGTGTGAACGCGGCGTTCGTTGCGACCGTCAACGTCAAGCTCGAAGTCGGCAGCGTGAGCGAGACGATAACGGTCACCGGCGAATCGCCCACGGTCGACACGAAGTCCAACTTGCAGCAGACGGTGATGAGCCAGGACATTCTCGAGGGGATTCCGACCGGCCGCGACCCGTGGTCGCTGGCGAAGTTAATCCCTGGCGTGCAAGTCGCGACCTATGACGTCGGCGGCACGCAGTCGATGCAGCAGAGCAGCATGTCGTCGCACGGGTCCAACACCTCGGATGTGAGCTTCAACATCGACGGCGCCACGGTGAATTGGCCTGGCAGCGGCGGCGGTTCCACGATGCTGTACTACGACCAGGGCATGTTCGAAGAAGTGAACTACATGACCTCGGCCATCCCCGCGGAGCAGATGGCCGGCGGTTTGTCGATCAACATGGTGACCAAGACCGCCGGCAACGCGTGGCGTGCCAATCTCCGATATTCATTCTCGAACAACGATCTGCAGTCCGAGAATCACCTCGACATTCAGCGGACCCTTCCGACGTTTTTGGGCAACCCGACGCTGAAAACCTACGACGCCAACCTTTCGGGCGGCGGCGCCATCGTGCGCGATCGTGTCTGGGTGAACGGTACGATTCGCAAATGGATCGTCAACAAGCTCACCAACGCTCGCAACCTTGACGGCTCACAGGCGCTCGACGACAACGATCTGAAGAATTACTCCGCCAAAGGCACGATTTCGCTGACCACCAACCAGAAGCTGATGGTCTCCTACTTGTGGAACAACAAGATCCGCGGGCATCGCCGCGATTCGAACGACCTGATCCCGGACATTGCCGCGGTCCGTCAGACGAATCCGGCCTCGACGACGCAGGTGAAATACAACGGCATTCGACGCCGCCTCGTGTTCGAGTCGGGATTCAGCGTGATGGATGGTCAAACGAACTATTTGTATCAGCCCGGCACGCCGCCGGAGGCGATTCGACGAGTGGACAACTCGCTCGGCACGGCGGACTTCGCGTCGAACCGCGAGGAGCACCAGCCGAACTCGCGCCACCAGTTCGACAACGTCGTCTCATACAACGCCAGCCGATGGGGCGAGCATTTCGTCAAGGGCGGCGTTCAGTGGGGTCGGCTGTTCTACGAACAGGATTACACGGTGCAGGGGCACCACCACGTCGAGTACTCGAACGGCGTGCCCACCCAGGTGCGCCTGTGGAACACCCCCACGGATCAAAAGAACGTGGCGCACGTGCTCGGGTTCTTCGCGCAGGATTCCTGGTCGGTCGGACGGCGTTTGACGCTGAATCTCGGGATGCGGTTTGACAACTATACGGGCATCATTCCCGAGGAGTCCGCCGCCGGCGGCCCCTTCATCGAAGCGCGCACCATCGCACGCACCGAAGTGATGGATCAGAAGAGTGTCGTCTGGCGCACAGGAATGGTGTACGACCCGATGAGCAGCGGGCGCACGGCGCTGAAGGCGAGCTACAGCCGTTACGGCCTGCAGACGGGCATCGATCGCGTTACCGCGGTCAATCCGCTCTCACCAGGTTCGAAGACGTGCCCGTGGACCGATCCGAACGGCGATGGCAAATTCCAGACCTCCGAGATCAATTTCGCTCAGTGCTCCGCCTTCAGCGGCGGCATCAGCACCTTCTATGCCGCTGATGGCGTCGACTGGCCATACTCCGACGAGGTGACCGCCGGCGTCGAGCGGGAGATCATGAGAGACATGCGGGTGGGTGCGATGTTCTACTACCGCACCAACCGGAAACAACTCGGTGTTCGCAACATTGCCGTGCCCACGTCGGCGTATACGCCGTTCACCCTTACGATCCCGAACGGACCCGGCGGCACCGTCAGGAACCCCCAGTCGAGGACGGTGACGGTGTTCAACTTGGCACCGGCCCTCGTGAGCGCGCGGAATAACATCCGCGACAATGATCCCTATCTCGACACCGACTACCGCGGCATCGAATTCACGGCAGCCAAACGTTTCTCGCGGAACTGGCAGATGGTCGCAGGATTGACCATCGGCAAGAACGAGGGCGGCCTGAACGCGGTCACCGGCGGCGGACAGTCCGCCACGGCCGATTTGAACGACCCGAACGTCACCGTGTTCTCGCGGGGCATCATCGGCAACGATTCGAAGGTTGGATTCAGGATGTCCGGCAGCTATCGCCTGCCAGGCGAGGTGACGCTCGCCGGCTCGGTAGTGTCGAACACCGGATATCCGTACACCTCGACTTACGACGTCACGCGGCCCCTTGCTGCGATGCAAGGCGTCTCGCTGACGCGTTCGAGCCAAACCGTCTTCCTCAGCGAGCGGGGCGAGGAACGCCTTCAGACCGTGACCATGGTCGACTTGCGTGTGTCGCGGCGATTCCGCTTCGCGGGACATTCCTTCTCGCCGCAGCTGGATCTCTTCAACATCACGAACGCAAGCACCGTTGTCAGCGTACAGAATGCGGTGGGTGGAACGTACCTCGATCCGCGGGAAATCCTCTCACCGCGAATCGTCAGAGTAGGATTCAGCCTCGATTTTTAGTGAAGTGTTTCACGAGGGTTCCCTCACGGGGGTTCCCTCACGTACGTTCGTACACGGAGGTTCACGACGGTTCTATCACGAGCGTTCGCTCACGTTGGTTCACGACGGTTCTTTCACGGACGTTCGGTTCTCGCGCGACCGTTCACCGGCACACGCGAGAAGAACGATCGGGAAAGAAAGTCGTGAACGTCCGTAGGTGAACGTACGTGAAGGAACGTACGTGAACCCACGTTTAGGAACGTACGTGAAGGAACCGGCATGAAGGAATGTTCGTGACGCCTGTCAGCCGCGCGATCCGGCAACCGCGGCCGATTCTCGCGCCATCGGAATCGTGACGGTAAACGTCGCGCCGCAACCTGCTCCCTCGCTCTGCGCCACGACGCGCCCGCCGTGCAGCTCCACCAGACTGCGCACAATCGCGAGGCCGAGGCCAAGTCCCCCGTACCGGCGCGATGTGCCGCCGTGTTCTCGGCCAACGTGGAGTGCCTGATCACGCCCTCGGCGTCGACGACGGAAATTGACGTGATGTCCGTAAGCCCCGCGCGTGCCGAGGCAAGACTCGGCGCCCACTCCGAGTCCGAAGCGGCCGGGCCCCCGATCCGGCCGCTATGGATTACCAGCTGCCGAAGCGAAGCGTCTCCGGCGGCAAATGCCTCATTGATGTACTCGGAAAGGATGAGAGCGAGGTTGGCCGCGCGCGACTCGGCAGCCGTCAGAGTCTTTGTCCGCGACCACCATAGGTCGGCGATTCGGACACCGCCGACAATCAGCAGGGCGCCCAGGGTGATCCCGCCGATTACTATTTTGCGCACGTGAGAGCGACTCGACTCGCGGAGTGCATCGAGTCACAAAGTATACGCTGCTGTCTATAGAGCGCTCGCCCTCGTGATGCGCTGCAGCGGCGTACGCAAGATGCGGGGTGAGAGGTCGAGCCGGAATGGAGGCGTTTTCTGGAGCCGCCACGGCAGCGGCGGCGGAGCTACGCGCCCCGCCACCGCGCCGCGGATAACTATCGAGGAACGACAGCCAACTTGTTGTCGATCTTGTAGGTTGGCGCGTGCTCGCGCGCGATCTGCTCCGCCTTGGCCTTCTGCTCGGCGGTTGGCACCGAGCCGCGCAGCACTACCGTCTTCGTATCGGCATACGTATCGACGTCGATCGCGCCGGCGTCAATGGTCTTGTCGGCAATGATCGCCGTCTTCACGTCCACCGTCTCCATGCCAGCTTTGGCCTTTGCGGTGTTCTGCTTCGTATCCTGTACGACCCCGCGTGCGGTATGCGAGCAGCCGAGTGCGGCCATCAGCAGGGCCGTCGTAAGCACCAGCCGAACGTTGTTGCGAATCCTTAACATCGATGCACCTCTTCAAGGACGAGTTCGTCTGCAGAAGTGCAAACGGCGCACCAGCTCAAACGCCGAGCTCGGTCATCCGTTGCTGCTGCCACCGCTCCACATCGGACGAACTCATGGAGTCTCCGTGGTGCAGTGTCCAATTGAGCGCAGCTATTAGGTCGTCGGCTGCTTCCATTCCGACCGCGAGGCGGATGAGTCGGTCAAATCCATTGCGGCGGAGCTGATCGGGAGGCGTGAAGTATTCGGAAACCGTTTTGTGATGGTTGACCTTCGTCGCGAGGCCATCGAACGAGAGTGCGTATCGCACAATCGTCGAGGTCGCGAGAACGTCCGCGTAATGACGTGTGCGTTCCTCGTCGGCACCTTTAATCCGAAATGAGAGCAGCGATCCGTAGCGAACGTATTGCCTTCGAATAACCTCGGTGTCCGGGTGGCTTGGAAGGGACGGATGGAATACCTGGCTGACCTTCGGATGGACACTGAGGAATTCAGCAACGCGACTTGCGGTCGCTGAGCGCCGCGCGTGGGCCACATCTGCGTTCGAGAAACCGCAAAGAATGGCCGTCGCGCGACGCCAGTCGAGAATGCCGCCGCGCATGGCGAGCAAATCCATGACGGAGTTGGCAAAAGCCGAATCGCGAGTCGCGATGTAGCCCCAGAGATCGGTGTCGCGGCCCCCAAGCGCCTTCGTGCCGCTTGCGACGACAACGTCGACGCCGTAGTCGAGCACTGGTTTCGAGAATGCCCAGGGCGTCGCGATGGTCGAATCGACAATCAGTTTGATGGCCGCCGCCGTTCCACGTGCCGTTCGAACCACCTCGCGCAACATGTCGAGGTCCTGCGCGCGGACGAGTGGATTCGTGAACGTTTCGGCGAACACAAACTGCGTCTCCGGACGAATCGCCGACTCGATCGCCCTGGCATCGCCGTCATCGACCATGGTGACTGAACCACCGACCCGCGCGGCCAGCCATTCGAGGTACGTTCTGGTCTTGTTGTAAACCTGTCGCATCAAGACCGCGTGACTTCCCGGCGACATGAGCGCGTCGAACACCAGCGCGGTGGCCTGCATGCCCGAATCGCAGACAAGCGCCGAGCTCGCCTGCTCGAGATCGCGAAGACGTCTGATCAGTTTTTCGGTGGCCGTTGTTCCGTACCGCGCATAGAGGTGCGGCAATTGCGACCAGCAGCCCTCACCGCCGAACAAAAACGCGGCCTTTGCTTCCTGCCACGCGATGGCTCTCGACGAGCCGAACAGATCGAGTTGGACGGTAGGCTCCTGGGGATTGAGGTACGGCAAGCCGGTGCGGCGCGCCTGCGCGTCAAGCGCGTCGTGCAGTTGACGCGTCTCGTCGCTCATCCGCTCGAGAGGAGGCCGCTCGGCCGGACAGCCTGCAGCATCCAACCAGGCGCCGACGCCGCTCACTCGAAAACCCCGAGGCACAGACACTGCTCGACCCGGGCCAACCGCGTCACGGCGTCAATCAGCCTGGCGATCTGTTCCTCCGAACTGGGCGACACCATGAATCCGAGATGGACCTGTGTCTCTTCGTCCCTGCTGGCGCGATTCTGCACCGTCAGTCCAAACCGGCGGATGAGGCTCTCGATGCGGCGCTCGAGACCCGGATGCGGCCGGCCGATGACGCGCAGATAGTGACGGCGCAGCGGCGGTGGAGCGGCGGTGTTTGCATGCACAAGCGGCATGGCGCGCGGGAGCGGCCAGCCAACTGAGTTGTCCTGCGCGAGATCGATCAAGTCGCCGAGCACTGCGGTCGCGGCGGGCAACGCGCCAGCCCCTTTTCCAAACAGACTCAGGTCCCCCGACGATGCACACCGTAAATACACGGCGTTGTATTCCTCTTCGACCGACGCGAGGAGATGCCACGACGGGAGCAGCAGCGGCTCGACGGCGATGTCGAGCGCGCCGTTGACGCGCGCGGCACGCGCGATGAGACGAATGCGGCAGCCCATCGCCTCAGCGAGGTCCGAGTCTGCGGGATCGATTTCGCGAATGCCGCGGACCAGAAAACTGTCAGGTCGCACCCATGCGCCAAACGCGCGATAGGCCAGAATCGAGAGCTTGGCGGCCGCGTCAGCGCCGTCGAGATCTTCGGCCGCGTCGCCATCTGTCAGGCCGAGCGCTCGTGCTTCGCGAAGCGCATCTGCCAGCGAGAGCTCCGCCTGCTCGTAGCGGGTCATCACGAAGTTGCATGTCGCGTTCAGGATGCCCGCAAGGCTGTCGATCTCGTCGGCGCGATGACTGAGATGACGAAGAATCGGCAGCGCCGCGGCGGCGGCCGCCTCGCAGTACAGCGGCGTCCCGGTGCGTTGCGCGAGCACGCCGAGCTCGGCGAGCTTCGAGGCCAGCAGCGTTTTGTTGGCGGTGACGACAGGCTTACCCGCGGCAAGAGCGGCCCGCAGGATTGGTTCCACTTCCATGCCGCCGGCCAACTCCACGACAACGTCCACGTCAGGGTCACTCACGAGCTCCAGCGCGTCGGTCGTCTGCGGGATCCCGGCCGCGCGCGGGGCGCGATTCTTGTGGATATCGCGGACGGCAATTCGCGATACGCGGAAATGAACGCCGTATCGATCGACGACGGCGTCACGCTCCCGCTCGATCATCTCCAGCAGGCCAGCGCCGACCGTGCCGCATCCGACCAGCCCGATGCGCAGCTCACGCACCGGTTGGACGCCTATCCCATCAAAGCGCGGACGCGACGCGAGCCCCACCTCACCGCCAAACGCGCCGGCTCCCCTCAATACATCGGCCAAACGTTCCTGGTCTGCGAGAAAGGCATCGTGACCATACAGCGAGTCGAGTTTCCACAACGACGACTGCGCGCCGACCGCCTGCAGCTCCCGATGCAGTTCAACCTGCAGCGCCCATGGAAACAGCATGTCGCCCGGCACGCCAACCACAATCGTCTCGGCGGTGACTCGTTCGAGCGCTGCCCGTGCGGCTCGAGGACTCTCGCCGATCGCGGCGCGATCGATTGCTTCACTGAGCAGGAGAAATGTCTTCACGGGAAATCTCTCCGCGAAGCGTCGTCCGTGGTAGTCGAGATATTCCGCGACGGGTGGCCGCTCCAGTCCCGGCACGAGTTTCCCGAATCGGGTGTCGAGCTCATCGCGGCCGCGGTACGTGAGCATGCCCATCTGCCGCGCGCGGCTCATGCCCGTCGCCACATCCCCGCTCCTGATGCCGTCGCGAACCAGCTCGCGCTGCAGGTGGCGAGTGGCCGTGCCCCAGCCGTCCGGCCGCAAACCGCCCGAGATGACGATCAGCTTGCCGCAGCGCTCGGCGTGGCGCACGGCAAGCGCAACACCGACCATGCCTCCAAGGCTCGCGCCCACGAAGGTGACCGGCACCGTGCAGCCGCAGCCTTCAAGCCAGGCGGCGAGCAGATCCGCCAGACCAGCAATCGAGAGTGCCGGAGGCGAGGATGCGTCTTCAAACTCGCGCCACGTGGAACCGTTTCCCGGCCAGCTCGGACAAAACACCGTGTAGCGCGCGGTATCGATGAGATCTGGCGCGCCGAGCGCCGGCCACCATGCCTCGCGACCGGCAGCGGGATCGGTGCAGCCGTCACCGAATGGAAAGGGTGAAGCGGTGATGCCGCCGACGATGACGACGGCAGGCGCGGTGCCGGGGTCGGGGCCGTACACCCAGCCGCTCAGGCGCACGTCCGTCAACGTGTGCCCCTCGATGGTCATGGAGGGCCGCTCCACGACAAGGCATCGAGGACAGATGTCGGGACTGGCGGTAGTCAGCATGCGTTTAATCCCGAGCCACTTTGGTCGATGTAGGTTCCCAAGGCTACACCGGTTGAAACGGCGTCAACCAGAGTACACAATACACGCCTCCCAAGCCGATGGCCCGTACCAGTCCGGCCGATGCGGGTAACGTCGTACGGTTTGGCGTCTTCGAGCTCGATACGCGTACCGGCGAACTGCGCAAGCACGGCGTCAAAGTCAAATTGCAAGGCAAGCCGTTTCAGCTCCTCCACGCGCTCGTGGAGCGGCCTGGCGAAATCGTAACGCGCGATGAGTTGCGCCCGCGGCTCTGGCCGTCGGACGTGGTCAGGTCGTCGAGGGACCGACAATGAGCTCGGGCAAGAGCTTCCGCGCACGTTTTAACTCGACGGGTACATACGAAGTCACGTGCCGGATTCACCCCACGATGCGCGCGACGGTGATCGTCGAACCGTAGTGACGGGGCTTCAGCCCCGCCGTCAGGCGGCGGCCCGGAAGGGCCGCCACTACATGCGCAGGGCCTACGACGTCGGGCGCCGCGTGACGATATTCGCAATTCCTCGGCCCTTCATGAGCTCGTTGAGCGCGCGCAGGTCTTTGCCAAGGAGTGTGTCGAGATCGGTCTGATGCTTTCGCAACCGCTCTTCGAGCGTTTTCTGGACTTCGAGCTGCTGATTCGTCGGCCTCAAGTCGGTGCTCGCCAGACCGCTAGCGAGATAGCCAAGCTTGCTGAGGAGCTGTGACCCCCAGCGCACGGTATCCTGACCGCGCCCTGTCGCGCGCAATTCGATCAAGTTCTTTTCCACTTCGATCAGCTTGCGATCGAGCTCCAGCGCCGGTTGCATGATCTCCGAATCCTCGAGCACCTGACGAAGCGCGGTGATCTGACCGCGCACCAGCTCGATTGAATTCAGCGCCTCTGATGCCGAGTCGATATCACGTTTGAGTTCCGTCAGCACCTTCATCTGCTCTTTGATCTCGGCCTCGCTGCCACCGGAGTTCGGATCCCTGCGAACTTCGAGGGGCGCCGTCAGCTGCTTGCCGCCAACGTTCAGCCGTACTGTGTATGCACCTGGCGGCAGCAAGATCGACATGCGTCCAACACCCGACGGCCGCCAGCCATCAGGACCAACGCGAACGTCCGGCGCGTAAAGCGGGCTCGTGCGCAGCCGCGTTTCCTTCGTCGGCTCGTCTCGAAGGTCCCAGTAAATGCGATTCAGTCCGGCACTCTTCGGCGCGTTGAGCGTCCGCACGACCTGATTGCCGCTGAGAATCTGAACGTTGACCGCGCCCGCCGGTTCCGCTTTCAGGTAGTAGTTGATGTCTGCACCGTACGGCGCGTTGTCACCGACGGTGGGATCGTTCGGCGAACTCGCGTCAGACGTGATCTCGCGGAAGCGATACGCCGCGCGCGGGGCAAACAGGTGCGCGTCGGCCGCGAGCGTTTGCGGCGTCAGCTCGCGAAGCGGCGTGATGTCGTCCATGATCCAAAAGCCGCGGCCATAGGTCGCAATCACGAGATCGTTGAAGTGTTCCTGGACGGTGATCCAATAAACGGGCGCGTGCGGCAAGTTGTTCTGCAGGGTCTGCCAGTTCTCGCCGTCGTCGAACGACACGTAAATGCCGTTTTCGGTGCCGAGATAAAGAAGGCCGCGACGGACGGGGTCTTCCTTGATGCAGTGCGCGTAGCTGAATACCGACTTCGGAATCCCGTTGGTGATCGCGCGCCACGTCTTGCCGTAGTCCGTCGTCTTGTAGACGAACGGATCGCGGTTGTTGACCTGATGCAGATCGATCGTCACGTAGGCAGTGCCCGCGTCGTAGCGAGAAGGCTCGATGTTGCTGACGGTGCCCCACGGTGGCAGATTCGGGATGTTCTTCGTGAGGTTGACCCAGGTCTTACCGTTGTCGCGCGTGAGCTGCACCTGACCATCGTTGGTGCCTGCCCAAATCTGGCCGCGCTCCAGACGCGATTCGGCAATCGCCATCACGACGAACGCGTACTCGACGCCGATGTTGTCGCCGGTCAAGCCGCCTGAAAACTGTTGGCGAGTTTTGTCGTTCGTGGACAAGTCGGGACTGATCACCTCCCAGCTCTGGCCCCGATTCGTGGTGCGATGCACGTGCTGGCTGCCGACGTACACGGTATTGCGGTCGTGCGGCGACATCGTGAGCGGCATCGTCCAATTGAAGCGGTACTTGAGATCGGCCGGCGGCCCGTTCAGTTGCTCCGGCCAGACTTCGACGTTGCGCGCCTGGCGCCGGCTCTCCTCGTAGATCGCGACGATTCCCCCCACACTGCCCGATCCCGATGCGCTCGACCAAATGAGATTCGGGTCGACGGGATCCGGCGTGGCCCATCCGCTTTCGCCGCCCGCCACGGTGTGCCACATGCTGCGCGGGATGCCGCCGGCGATGCCGCCTCCGCCAAATCCACCCAGCCGGCTGTTGCTCGGACCGCGGTACGACGGTCCGTCCTGCTTGTTGCCGTACACGTAATAGGGAATCTGATTGTCGACAGTGACGTGATAAATCTGCGCATTGGGCAGGCGGTTGCGGTACCAGGTGCGGCCTCGATTCAGGGAAATCGAAAACCCTTGATCGTGACCCACAATCATGCGGTTCGCGTTCGTCGGATCGATCCACATATCGTGGTGATCGCCGCCGGGAGAGCGCGTGTTCGGCTGTGCAACGAGCGTTTCGCCGCCGTCGAGCGAGACGCTGTAATTGGCCGTGAGATAGTACGTTTCGTTGTCGTTGTCGGGAGCGACGAAGATGTGCGAGTAGTAGTGCGCGCGACCCATCGCGTTTCGGTCGTAGCTCACAACGCGCCAGTTCTGACCGCCATCGTCGGATCGGAAGACTTGACCGCGATCCGTCTCCTTGCCGTTCAACGGAATGCCGTCGCCGGTCTCGATGAGCGCGTACACCCTGTCGGGATTGGAGGGCGCGACGGCCACCTTCACCTTGCCGACGTCATGTGTGGGCAAGCCACGGCCGCGAAGCCGCGTCCAGGTCGATCCGCCGTCATCTGATCTGAAGAGACCGCTGCCGGGCCCGCCGCTCTCGCGTCCCCAGGTCTTGATATCGAACTGCCACATGCCCGCTAAGAGCTTTCGCGGATTGCGCGGATCCATGGCGAGCTCCGAACAGCCGGTGTTTTCATCGACGAACAACACCCGCTCCCAGTTCTTTCCGCCGTCGGTCGTGCGAAACACGCCGCGCTCCTGCTGCGGCCCATATGCGTGACCGAGCGCGCAGGCGAGAACGACATCCGCGTTCTGTGGGTGAATGAGGACGCGTCCAATACGCCCCGTCTGATCGAGGCCCATACGCTTCCACGATCGACCTGCGTCGGTCGACTTGTAGATGCCGTCCCCGATGGAAATGTGACTGCGGATGCAGGCCTCACCAGTGCCTGCCCACACGGTGCTCGCATCCGACGGCGCAACCGCGATGTCGCCAATCGAG
>DASPWV010000194.1:0-6165 GCA_035637635.1 Vicinamibacterales bacterium
GCAGCGCGGATAGCAGCGGCCGATGCGCTCGCGCGCGCACGGGAGGCGCTCGACGCCGTCGGCGTCACCCGCGCCTCGCGCGAAGCGGACCTTGCCGCGGCGCGGACGGAGTACGAGTGGCGCGCTCGCGAGGTACGGTCGCGCGAGCACGAGCTCGCCGGGGTGAGCGCTCGCCTGCGCTCCCTCGAGGAACTTGACGCTCATCGTGCGGGCTTCAGCGATGCGGCCCGGATGGTGCTCGAGCACGCAAACGGCCGCGTCGGCCAATTGGGGGCGCTGGCGGACGTCATCGAAGTCGAGCCGCGTTACGAACGTGCGGTCGAAGCGTGCCTCGGCGATTTACTGCAGCATGTGCTCGTGAAGACCCACGATCATGCGGCCGCGGGCCTCTCGCTCGTGCGAGAAGAGAACGCGGGCCGCTGCGGTTTCATTGTGATCAATCGCAGCGTCGAACAGGCCGAAGGAACCGCAGCAGGCGCCGAACGCCCGGACGATTCAACGGAGCTCGGCGGAGTGCGCTTATCGAGCGTGGTGACGGTCCACGGAGAATTTGCGCCCGCCATTCGCAGGGTGATTGGCGACCCGATCATCGTCGACGACTTCGAGGCGGCCCGTGCGCTTGCCCCGCAGGCGCCTGTTCCTGTCGCGACGCTCGACGGCGATGTGCTGAAGGGTGCGCATATCGTCGCCGGCGGCGGAAAAGCGGAGTCGCGAGGCATCCTCGCGACCAAGCGCGAAATCAAGGAGCTTCGGGAACAGCTCGCGTCGGATCGTTGGGCGCTCGATCGTCTCGTACACGAGACAGGAGAGATCGAGGAAACGATTGCGCACGTCGTCGCCGCAATCGAGGCGCTCTCGTCGGAGCTGCACCGTCAGGAAAAATCGATCGTTGTCATCGAAGGACAGTTGCAGCGGGCCGCCGAAGACGAATCGCGCCTGGCGCAACGCGCGGCCGTGGTCGCGACGGAGATCGCGCGAGCGCGCGAAGAGATTGGGGCACTCGATGCGCGGCAGGAGGAGGCGCGGGATTCGATCGCGCGATTGGAGGATCAGCGCCGCACCGCTGAGACGCTTCAGGCGGACGGCCAGCGCGCGCTCGGCGTCGCTCGCGATCGTGCGGAAGCACTCGCTCAACGAGCGGCCGAGGCTCGGGCCACTCACGCGGGTCTGGTCGAACGCTCGCTTGCCGCCCGGTCCGAAGCGGAGCGGCTTCAGTACGCGGCGCGAGAGCTCGAGGAGCGCGTAGAGACGTGCGCGACGGAGCTGACGTCGATGAGCGAGCAGCGTGAGCGGCTTCTTTCGGCCGTGGCAGAGAATCAGCGCGCGATGGACGATGAAGTCCGCGCGTTGGACGGCATGCGCGATCAGATGCGTCAAGCGGACGAACGCGCCGCCCGGCTCCGCGGCGTCGCGGAGCAACAGGAAGAAGTTATTCGCGACGCGCGACGCGCGCTCGACGCGGTCCGCGCGCTGGGAGCCGAGCTCGACGTCACGCGCGCTACAGCCGAAGCCGATCTCACCCATCTCGCGCAGAAGTGTCTCGATACTGTTGCGGCAGGACTGGACGAAGTGTGCGCCGAAGTGGAGCAGATGGAAGCTGCCGGAGAGGTGGAGCCCGACATCAGGACCATCCGTGCCGCCGAAGCGCCGGACGCCGACGAGCTCGACGAGAACGGCGGACCGCTGGCGACAGAAACACTGTCGCCCTACGAAGCGGGTGCTGAACCTGTTCGGATGACAGCGGAAGAAGCCATCGCGGAGCTCCGTGGAAAGATCGACAAGCTCGGTCCCGTCAACATGATGGCCGTCGAACAGTTCCAGGAGCTCGACACCCGGCATACGTTCCTCAGCACGCAGCGGCAGGACTTGATCGACTCGATCGCGCAGACGAACGAAGCAATCAAGCGCATCGACGAAACCACGCACGCGCGTTTCGACGAGGCGTTCACCGCCATCAACGTCAATTTCCAGCAGACGTTCTCGACGCTCTTCGGCGGCGGCCGCGCCGGGATCACGCTCCTCGACGACAGCGATCCGCTCGAAAGCGGCATCGACATCGTTGCCTCGCCGCCGGGCAAGCGTCTGCAGAACGTTCAGCTCTTGTCGGGCGGCGAAAAGGCGCTGACCGCGATCGCGCTGATGTTCGCGATCTTCCGCTACAAGCCGAGCCCATTCTGTCTGCTCGACGAAATCGACGCGCCGCTCGACGACGCCAACATCGGCCGCTTTGTCGAGATGCTGCGAGGAATGCTCGATAGAACGCAGTTCATCATCATCACGCACAATCGCAAGACCATGGAGATTGCGAACCGGCTCTATGGCGTCACCATGGAGGAGCCGGGCGTGTCGAAGCTGATTTCCATTCACTTGAACTGAACTTTGGCCCCTGCGACAGCGTAGTATCGAGAGACGGGGGTCGTGTTATGTACCTGCAAAGAGCGCGGAACGTTGTTCCCATTGCGGCAGTTGCGCTTGCCGCATGGAGCCTTGCGGCCTGCGACATTGCCGTGCAGGGACACGGCGACGGCGGATTTCAGTTCGACGCCGGCGGACGCGCGCAGGACGAATGGTCGCGCACGTATCATCTGGCGGCGGGCGGACAGCTGGAGCTCATCAACGTCAATGGGCAGATCACCGCCGAGGCGAGCGATGGAGATACCCTCGAACTCCGCGCCGAACGCACCATGAAGGCGAGCTCGGACGAAGCCGCGCGCGACCTGCTCTCGAAAATGGAAATGCGGGAAGAGGTCGGTGACGCCCGCGTGCGCATCGAAGTGCGCCCGCCGCAGATGCGCCGGTCGGGCCAGGAAGTGAAATGGACGCTCAAAATTCCCAAAGGCATCTCAGTTGATCTGAGGACCGTCAATGGCAGCGTGAAGCTGATTGGCCTGCAGGGCGATGTGCGAGCGCGATCCACCAACGGCGGCATCACCGGCGACCGTTTGCTGGCCAGCAACATCGACGCGTCGGTGACCAACGGAGGAGTCGAGATTGCCCTGGCTCATGCGACTGCGTCAGGCTCGATCGATCTCGAAAGCGTCAACGGTGGGGTGAGTCTCGCATTGCCCGAAGACAGCAAAGCCGACGTCTCGGCGCGCTGCGTGAATGGCGGCATCCGCGTCACCGATCTGAATCTCGACATCATCGGCGAGCAGAACCGGCGGCGGCTCGAGGGCAAGCTGAATGGCGGCGGCGCGCACGTCAGTCTCGAGACGACAAACGGCGGCGTGAAGATCACTCGCGCGACGACGTCATAAAGTGCCTAGAGTGCCTAAAGTGCCTAACGTGCCTAGAGTGCGGGGCACATCAGCACCAAGCACATCAGGCACGCCAGGCACCCCAGGCACTCCAGGCACTTTAGGCATTCTAGGCACTGTAAGCCGCGTGGCATACTTTCCGCGGCGCCTTGAACGAAGACAAATCCGCCCGCTATCACCGCCTCCGCCGCCGCGCTGAGCTCCTCGGTACCGCAGTCGCGGGTGCGATGCTCCTTGCGCTTCTTCTGTCGAACGGATCGGTCCTTCTGCGCGAATACGCGTCAATGGGCGCGAATGTGCTGCCGGCAGGATTCGAGGAAGCCGGCACGGCAGCGCTCTTTGCGATCGCGCTGTTCGTTCTTCTGCACCTGCTCGAGTTGCCGTTTGCCTACTATCAGGGTTTCGTTCTCGAGCATCGTTACGAGCTCTCCAACCAATCGTTCACGCACTGGGCAAGCGATCAACTGAAGGGCGGCGCGCTGGGCCTTCTCTTCGCTGTGCTCGGCGTGTCTGTGGTGTACGTAGCCCTGCGGTTTTCCGTGGAGTGGTGGTGGCTCGTATCCGCCATCGCGTTCGCGCTGGCGATGATCGTTCTGGCGCAGCTTGCTCCGGTGCTACTGCTCCCTTTGTTCTTTCGATTCAAGCCGCTCGATCGTCCGGAGCTCGTCGACCGGCTGCTCGCGCTTGCCAATCGTGCGAACACGCGAATCGCAGGGGTTTACGAGTGGACGCTGAGCGCGCACACGAAGAAGGCCAACGCGGCGCTGGCTGGCATGGGCGCCACACGCCGCATCCTGTTGTCGGATACGCTCCTCTCCGACTATTCCAACGACGAAATCGAGGTCGTGCTGGCGCACGAGCTGTCGCACCATGTGCATCATGATTTGTGGCGCGCCGTCGCGGTGCAAAGTGCGCTGCTCATCGTCGCGTTCTATGTCGCGCACGTCGTGCTTCGATACTTTGCGGCGCCGCTCGCGCTTCGCGGAATTGACGACCCGGCGGGTTTACCGCTATTGCTGCTGACGGGCGGTGTCTGCTCCCTCGTGTTTTTGCCGGCCGCCAACGCGTTCTCGCGATCGCACGAGCGGCGTGCCGATCGCTACGCGCTCGAGATGACTCGGCAGCCGGCGTCGTTCATCTCGGCGATGAAGCGGCTGTCGCAGCAGAACATGGCGGAAGAAGACCCCTCGCGGCTGGTGCAGTGGCTTTTTTACTCGCACCCTCCCATTCGCGACCGCATCGCGTTTGCGCGGCGCTTCCAAAGCTCGCCTTCTTAGTTTCAGATTCCGCAATTCACGATCCAGGGTTCCGAGGTGCATCGAAGTCCGCTATGCTTTGCGCCATGCTACGTCCTTCGTCGGTCCTGTTTGTTGCCGCGGTGATCGCGTCAGCCGTGTCGGTGCATGGCCAGTCGTCACGCAAGATCAACATCGCGCATCGCGGCGCATCCGGCTACGCGCCGGAGCACACGCTCGCCTCATACCGCCTCGCGCTGGAGATGCATGCCGATTACGTCGAACAGGATCTGGCTGTCACGAAAGACGGCGTTCTGATCTGCCTTCACGACCCGACGCTGGATCGCACGACAAACGTTGAAGAGCTGTTTCCCGATCGCTCGACGATGGTGACGTGGGAAGGCAAGACGGTGAAATCGTGGCTCGCAAACGACTTCACGCTCGAAGAGATCAAACGTCTCGACGCCGGCTCGTGGTTCGACAGCAAGTTCAAAGGTGAACGTGTCCCGACGTTCGACGAAGCGGTCGCGCTCGTGAAGGGCAAGGCCGGCCTGTTTCCGGAGCTGAAGACGCCGGAAGTCTACGCCGGCCGGCCCGTCAATTTCGAGCAGCTCGTGGCGGATGCGCTGGACAAGCACGGCCTTCGGGGTTCGAGAGCCGATCCGAAGACGCCGCTGATTCTGCAAACGTTCAGCGAAGAGAGCGCACGAAAACTGGCGGCGATGAAGATCGGCGTGCCCGTGGTGCTCCTCGTCTCGAACGGCAGCGCCTGGGACTCCGCGCAAAAGATCCATCAGTGGAAGGGCATCGTCGACGGGTTCGGTCCGGCCAAGGAAATTGTGGCGGCCAACGCGAATTTCGTGAAATGGGCGCACGCCGACGGCATGATCGTGACGCCGTACACGTTCCGCGCGGCAACCCCCGGAAAGTATCCGAACGTGCGCGCAGAGATGGAGCATTTTCTCTACGAGATCGGCGTCGACGGGTTGTTTACAGATAATCCAGATCAGTTCCCGCGTAAGTAAAGTTGCCAGTTGCCAGTTGTCAGTTGTCAGTTCAAAGTTTAGTTATGAATTCTGAGTTGACAGTGTTGAACTGACGCTTGACTTGGAACTTATAACTGGAACTTTGAACTGGAAACTGGCAACTGGAAACGTTACTTCGGATTCACCACCAACGTTCCCTTCATCTCTCGACACGCCGCGACGCTGGTGAGATTGCAGTAGAAGACAAACGTTCCGGGCTGGTCTGCGCGGAATTCAAAGACAATTGTCTGGCCGGCGCCCACACGCTTCGAGATCCGGTACGCGTCAATGGCAAACGTGCGCGGCTCGCGTTCGCTCTTGAGCGTCACCCGGACGAGATCGTCCTGCGTGACCTCGATGCGAGCCGGGGTGAATTCCGTTTCGTGAGCGACGATCGTGACCTGGCGTCGGTTGGGCAGTTGCTCTTGTGCTGCCGCCGTGCCGGCTATCGCGACCAGCAGAATTAAAAGGCCTAAACGGTTCAAGGGTTCAAAGGTTCAAGGGTTCAAAGGTTCAAGGGTTCAAAGGTTCAAGGGTTCGAAGGTTCAAGGGTTCGAAGGTTCAAGGGTTCGAAGGTTCAACGGTTCGAAGGTTCAACGGTTCGAAGGTTCAACGGTTCGAAGGTTCAACGGTTCGAAGGTTCAACGG
>DASPWV010000195.1:0-4812 GCA_035637635.1 Vicinamibacterales bacterium
GCCTTATTCCGACGATCGCGCTGATCGATCCGGACACGGCGGCGTCGCTGCCGAGAAATGCGGTTGCGGCGACCGGATTCGACTGCATGAGCCATGCGCTGGAATCGCTGACCGCTCGCGCGTATCCGCGGCGGCTCAACCCCGCGCAAGGCGTGAGCAGGCCCGTGTCGCAGGGCGCGAATCCGTTCTCGGATCTGCTTGCGGCGGAAGCATTGCGTAACGTTGGACGGTTCCTGGTGCGCGCGGTCAATGATGCATCGGACATCGAAGCGCGCACCGAGATGATGTACGCCGCGATGCTCGCGGGCATTGCGTTCAACGCCGCCGGGTGCCATCTGCCGCATGGGTTGTCGTACGCGGTGTCGGGACTCACGAAGGATTGGCACGTGCCGGGTTATCCCGAAGGCAAGACGCTCGTGCCGCACGGCATGGCGGTCGTGCTGAACAATCCGTCGGTGTGGCGTTATACCGCGCCGTGCTTACCTGAGCGGCATCTGCACGCGGCGCGATCGTTGGGTGCGGAAACGCGTGGCGCTGGTCCGGCTGATTCGGGCGAAGTCCTGGCGCAGCGCGTGATCGAACTGATGCGCGCGACGAAGATGCCGAATGGGTTGACGGCGTTGGGATTCGTTGCGAGCGACGTCGATGCGCTCGCGACCGGTGCAGAACCTCAATACCGCGTGATCAAGAACGCGCCGAAGGATGTGTCGAGGGAGGATTTGCGGGCGTTGTTCGGCGCGGCGATGAGCTATTGGTGACAACGCGCATCGTCACGCCGACGAGCTTTCGCGCGAAGCGAAAGTATCCAAGCGCACACGCTATCGGATGCGATCGAAGGGTAGCGTCCTTAGCGATTGGAGCAGCATGAATAGGTTCCTGCCCTGGGCTTGTCCGATGGCGAGCTCCTTGGAAGCGCCCTTCGGAGTGAACGAAATCAGCAGCTGGTGCGTAACAGTCCGACTGAATCCAAATAGCTCGGCTCCCGGGCCCGTAAATCGTGTCAGCGTCCAATTCGGTCCAGCCGAGACGCTGTTCGTTATGACGAACTTCAGCGACGTGCTGAACCCGGTATGTTCCGGATCGAACTTCGCAGCCTTGTTATCGGCCGAGACCGCGGAGAACGATTTGGCTATGGCATCTTCCAATCCGAGGTCGCCGTCGAGAAAGGCCATCGCACTGGTTTTTCACAGGCGGTACCATCGAGCTCTTTTATGTGAATCGTGAGGCTGAGCACGAAAATGTTCTGCTGGGTACGGTCGTGGCTACCCGATAGCCGAGCAGAAAATGCGTGGGCTGCAGGTAGCTCAAAGAAGGTTTGATGCCGGCCTCATCGTCGACTTGGAGCGTCAAGTCGGCAACGGCGAGCCAGCCGTGCTCCGTCAATTGCGGGTGCTTCTGGCTCGATTGATAGATTTCACACTCGATTTTCTTGACCAGCGTTGAGATGTTTACCCGGTCTTCGGGGATCGATGGAAACGACGCGCATCCAGTAAGCAGCGCAGCGATCGCGAGAACCATCGTTGCGCCTTGTCGCATGGTGATGTCTTCCGTTAAAGCGCAACGCCGATGCTGCCTTGCAGACCGCTCGCGCCATGAATCGGTGGCATCTACGGCGTCGAACACATGAATCGAGCGGCCGTAACGCGTGTGTTCTGCAACGTTTGCACGTTGTCTTCCAGACCGCTTGACGCGCCTTCGCCGTTCGGTGCCGGTATGCGCGGAGTCGACCAGAATGGTTCGGCGATGCACGTTCCGCACTGATTCGGACCCGCCATGATCGTCCGCCAGCCCGGACTCCGGAATTGCGTCGGGCGGACAAATCCCGCGCTGAACGTGAATGCCCCTCTGCGGCCCTCCGTGATGTCGTGCTCGGCACCCATCAAGTGTCCGATTTCGTGCGCGATTCCATAGGTGGGGCCGGAGATCTTTTGGTAGTTGACCACTGCGAACGCTTGACCGGCGAAGGACTCTGGATGGCCAACGTGCTGAGCCTGCATCGTAAAACCGACGTATCCGCCGAGCGACGGCTTGTCCACCAGTAGCACGACAATGTCGGCCTTGTGTTCCCGGCGCAGGCGGCGAATTCGCGCCATTTCGGGATCGACCCCGTCTCTGAGCGCCACCCAGGTCTTGCACGCCAACTCGGCGTCGCCGGCATACTCGGTGGGCAACACGCCCACCACATTGAGGCTCATCGTGATGCCGCTCGCCGTGAACGCGGCGTTCGCTATGTCGATTGCGTTCCGAACGTCGCTGATTACTTGATCGTCACCGGTATCGGGCGGTTGGGCCAACGCGTTGCGAACCGCGGGCGTGTAGAGGACCAAAACATCGACCGTGTCGCCGCGGTCCGCGTCGCACGCCTGTTCTGCGGCAGGCTTTGTCAGGTCGTCGAGCGGCGGGCAGGTGTCCGTTTCATCACCGAGAGGCGCCGTACGATCGAGCTGTTCCAAGATAAAGCCGGTCCCTTTGCTGATGCGGGCTCTGAAAAGCTCACGGTCATCGGTCATTAGCTCCGCGCTGAACGCGCGATTACGCACCGTAATCGTCACGGTGCCCTTCGAGCCGACCTGCCCGCGCCAAACGAATTCTCGCGGTCCGAGCTCGTAGGCTTTGATCAACTTTGCGACCAGCGCTGCCTTGTCTTTTGTCATCGGCAGCAGGATCTCCGGGGTCGTGGCGACGAACTTGTCCAGAAGCGGCGCAATGCCCTGGCACGACAATGCGCCCCTTGATCTCGCCGGAACCGGACACTCTGCGATCGTTCGCCACAACGGTTCTTGCTGCGCCTCGGCGGTCTGCACCGCGGCCAGCAGCAGCGCCAACGATAACTTGACAAGCCGCACCGCGCGTCCCGGGCGAATACCGCGCGTGTAGCCGGGTCGCATTACGGCGTCGTGCACTTTTGGCAGCCGCCCGTGTAAACGTCGCCGTCGCAGCCGTCGGGACACAGCGGCTGCACTCCGCATTTCGCGGGCTTCGGAGACGGACAAACCGCGGATCCGGGAGCCGGCTTGCTGTCGTCGAACGTCAGCTCCGACTTGATAGTTACCGACGGCGACATTCGGGTCGCCATTTCCATTGCCTCGAACATCCGCCGCGGCTTCTGCACGTGCTCGGCAAAGAACCAGTACTCGAGGCTTGTCGGCGGCGGGGTGTCGTTCAGTTTGTCGCAATTGCCACACTTGATGAAGGCATCGAGCAGCTCCTTCGTCCCTTCCACCTGTCGGAGGCTCGCATCGAAGGCCTGCAGGAAGCCGATGTCTCCCTTAACGACGGCATGGTATGTCTTGAGGATCATTGGATTGCGCTCGGTTGCGACCGTTTCGTTTGCGGAGCAAACCGACAGAGAAGCGGCGGTCGCGATTACTGCAGCTACGGCTCTGAGAAGCAGCGTTTTCATGGGTTTTCCTTTCGCGATCGAGACACGTTCAAGAAGCGATGTACCAGGTCCGTGAAGCCGGCTTGCGCGAGTGCGCTAGAACACGAGACTGATTCGTCCGAACACGAGACGCCGCTTCGCGATGCGCGGATTGACGGGATCGGTTTCGAACACGTTTATGGAGTTGTCGAACAGGTTCCGCGCCCCGACCGCCAGGATTCCGTAGCGCTTGGGCAGCCGGTACTCGAGAGAGACGTCCGTTATCCAGGCGCTGTCGGACACGTCGAACCTGCCGGTGCTCGGGTCGGCAGAGAAGGTACCGCTCTGCCTGACGTAGCTCACGGCTGCTCGGAGCATTAGCGAACGGCCTGCAAAGAACGCCAGGCCCAAAGGCAAGCGCTGCGTGCTTACGTCGACGATACCCTCCGGCCCTGTCAAATCGTCCGGGCGCATGATTCGCTCGTACTCGTACTCCGCGGACGCCGCGAGCTGATAGTCCGATGCGGGACTCAGGCGGAAAGTCTTGTAGTAATAAGCGTTGGCGGCGCGCTCCTTCCACTCCATCTCGCCGACGTTGAAGTTGGGTACCCGCAGCTTGCGACCGGTGACTTCGAACCCGGCGAACGCGTCCAATGCGATCTTGGTGTCGATGCCGAACCCCGCACGACGGGACAGCGTTCCATCGCGGTCGCCGTACAGCAGATCGAATCCGGTGAAGAACTGATTGAAGCCCGCCACCTCGGTCGGCTCCAGTGTCTGGCTTCCTATGAATGGACGCTTGATCGACGACGTAAATGCCCCGCGTATCGTCACGCGCGGATCGGGCGACCAGATGATTCCGAGCTTCGGGTTCCACCGATAGCGCACGTCCTTGTCGCCGAAGATCGTATTCGTAAGGTAGAACCAGTCTCTTGAAATGCCCGCCTCGACGACGATGGGGACGCTGCGCGGCGCCCAGGACGCATAGACGTAGGCAGTCGTCGCCTTCGTCCGAATGTCCCGCTCCTCGATCGGCAAGCGGTTCTTTTCGACGATGTGTGCGAACCCGGCGACGATCTGGCCGAAGTCGTACTTTGCCGTCCGCTGGAGTTCGGCGGTGTCCGCCCTGGTGTCGGTCTGGGTGAAAACCGAATCGTCCGGAAGGATGGATGCCGATCTCGTGCGTTCTTCGTGAAGCACCATCCATATCCAGTCCGCGTTGGAGCTTTCCACTTGCCGTCCACCCAAGCGGGCCGCATCGCTCTTCTCTTTGATTCTTGCCGGGAAGACGAGATTCGGGTCGAAATTGAAGAACGTTTGGTCGAGGTCGAACTCGGTTCTGCGCACATCCGCCTGCACCGATGTCCTGGGAGAGAACTCGGCCTGCACGAACATGTCGTACGCGTTCTTCCTGGCCGAGTTGTTCTCCGCGAAGCCGTCCGTCTCGTAAT
>DASPWV010000196.1:0-6225 GCA_035637635.1 Vicinamibacterales bacterium
CGAAGACAAGCTGTTTGCGCGCGAAGTCGCGGCCAGACGAGAAGCAGGGCTCGAGGCGGTGCCGTTGAGAGCGGCGGCCGCCTCGCGCGAAGCGGCGGTCGAGCGAGTGACGGCGGCCGTGCGACTTCACGACTGGGGTCAGTGCAATCCGTATCGGCTGTGTCTTGGGTTTGCGTCTGCCGCCGCCGACCGCGGGGCGACCATCTACGAACGATCTCCAGTGCGCCGCATCAAGGTGAAACGACGCCACGTTGAAGCGCACGTCTCGGACGCTGTCATCAGAGCTGACACAATTATCATTTGCACCGGCGAGCCGACCGATCTGTTTCGGCCGCTCAAGCGCCACATGCGATTGGACGAACGCTATGCGGTCCTCACCGAGAGAATGCCGGCAGCCGTTCGCAAGCAAGTCGCCAGCCGCTCGCCAGTGCTCACCGACACAGACACGCCTTCACACGTGGTGCGCGCGATGGACGATGGCCATTTGCTGGTCACGGGCGCCGATCAGCCGCGGACCAAGCCGAAAGGCCGTGACAAAGTGCTCGTGCAACGTACCGGACAACTGATGTACGAGCTTCTCCGGCTGTATCCCGCGATATCGGGCTTGATGCCGGAATACGGGTGGGATATCCCGATGGCCGTCACCGCAGATGGAGCGATGTACGCGGGACCGCACCGCAATTACCCGCGCCATTTGTTTGCCTGGGCCACAGGGCACGATCCGGCGCACGCATTTCTCGCGAGCCGTATCCTGCTGCGGCACGTGACCGGCGAGGCGACCAAGGACGACGGGTACTTCGCGTTTACCCGCGGCCGCTGACGCGGGCGCCCTGTCGAAGCGCAATCCAACTCGGCAGACCTTGCCATTCGTGGCTATACTCACTGTTTTAGGCGCGTTTTCCCCACCGGAGGCTCGTCCATGATTCGTGCTTTCGCAGTGTTTGGCCTGGCGCTGACACTGAGCTCCCCGGCCTTTGCTCAGTCGCAGGCCATCAACGGAACCATTGAAGGAACGGTACTCGACGACCAGGGCGCCGTTTTGCCTGGCGTCACCATCACCATCACCAACATCGACACCGGCGACACGCGCGTCGTGGTCAGCAACGAGAGCGGTCTTTATCGTGCGCCGCTCCTGCCACTCGGAACCTATCGGGTGGCGGCGGAGCTGCAGGGTTTCAAGCGATTCGAGCAGACAGGCATCACGGTATCGGCGGGCCGCACGGCGGTGATTGATGTCAAGTTGAGCGTTGGCGCGGTTGCAGAAACCATCACCGTGACTGCCGACGCGCCGCTGGTTGATAGCGGGCGCATCGAGCTTGGCCGCACGCTCACGGAGGCGGAGATCAAGACGCTGCCGCTCACCTCACGCAATCCGTACAACTTCGCTCTCTTGCAGCCTGGCGTTGTCGGTTTCGAAAACCAGGAATTCGGCGTGCCGCGCATCACGGCCAACGGCGCGCTTCTTCGACTCAACTACCAGATCGACGGCAGTAACAACACGCAAAAAGATCGCGCGGGCCTCCGGCAGATGCCCATGTCGGAAGTGATGATCCGCGAGGTCAAAGTCGTGACGACAGGCTATGCTCCCGAGTTCGGCCAGACGATGGGCCTGATCTACAACGCGATCACGCCCTCCGGAACGAACACGTGGAAGGGTCAGGGCAGCTATCGGCTGCAGCGGCGGTCGTTTGCAGCATTTCCGTTCTTCACTCAGGGGCCGCACGATTCGGCGCGCAAGCCGCCCACGGATGTCAACATTTTGACCGGCGATCTGGGTGGCCCAATCGTTCGCGACCGCACACACTTCTTCGTCGGATACGAGCATACCGAGCGCGATCTCTCCGGCGGTCGAGTGATCACCATTACGCCCGCAAACCAGGCGGCGTTAGGCCTCTCCGAGCCGCTGTATATGCCGGCGGCGCTGAATACCGAATTTGCGATTGGC
This sequence comes from Vicinamibacterales bacterium, assembly GCA_035637635.1. GTDB lineage: Bacteria > Acidobacteriota > Vicinamibacteria > Vicinamibacterales > UBA2999 > DASPWV01. The sequence goes on from DASPWV010000196.1 coordinate 1,946, forward strand.
AAAGTCGAGCATCAACTGAGCGCCAACAATCGCCTGTCGATGCGCTACATCTTTTTCGATAACTTCATCCCTGACAATACTGGCAACACGACCTCGGGGGTGCCGAACTCGGTTCAGCAAGGCACAGATTTCAGCGATCGACAGCACTCCACAGCGGCGCAGCTCATCTCAACGATCCGTCCAACCGTGTTGAACGAGCTTCGCGTGCAGTACGCCACACGCGCGCAGGGACGCGTCCCCGGAAGTCGCGCGGGCACGGGACCCGCAATTCGCATTTCCGGTGTCGCGAATTTCGGTAGTCCCATTGCCGGCGACGCGGATGCAGGGTTCGCGTTCACGCAAGACGTGTTTCAGGTGAACGACAACCTCACGTATATCCGTGCCGATCACGCCTATAAGTTTGGCATCGACGCCCAGAACGTCGCGGATACGCGCACGCGTACGGCGACCCAGCTCTACACCTTCCCCAATGTGGCCGCGTACCTCGCGGCGCGGAGCGGGGCGAATCCGTTCGGCTATTCGAGCTTCATCCAATATTTTGGCAACACCGATCTCGACTTCAGCTCGCAGCTGTATGGCTTTTTCGTGCAGGACGACTGGCGGATTGCCTCTACGGTGAAGCTTCTCTACGGCATCCGCTACGACATTTACGATGTGCCCCCCGCGGATCCTTCTGCACCTTTCGAATACTCGCGTGATTTCCTTATCGACAAGAACAACTGGGCGCCGCGTGTCGGCATCGCCTGGACGATTGGCGACGATCGCCGCACCGTCGTTCGCGCGAACACCGGAGTGATGTACGACCAGGCGCTGCTCGCGATGTACGAGCAGTCGCTCATCAACGACGGCACGCCGCGGCGCGCCAACTCGACGTTCCAGCCGGCAACACCCGGAGCGCCAGCGTTTCCGAATGTGCTGTCTGCGGGAGCCGGCGCGCAGCCCAATACGCTGACCACCGTCGATCCGGCGTTCAAGGTCGCCCACAACTGGCAGAACAACGTGCAGGTGGAGCGGCAATTGAACGACAGGCTGGCTGTTGCCGTCGGCACGTCCTACTCGAAGGGCAACAGTCTTCCCGTCATTACCAACATCAACGCGATTAATCCGATCGGCACTCTTCCCGACGGCCGGCCCATTTTCAGTACCGCGATCAATTCGACCACTCGTCTCGACCCACGTTACAACGTCATCAACGTCGTCCAGTCAGTTGGCGATTCCACGTATAAGAATCTCACGCTGCAGTTCACCGGAAGAAACTTCAGGGGCGTGCAGTTCGATCTGGCGTACACGCTCGGCAAGAGCAGCGACAACGCTCCCATTACGTCGACCCTGTCGGTGCAAGGCGATGCCGGGCGGGTCGATCCTACAGACCTCGAGCGCGACCGTGGCCCAAACATCCTCGATCAGCGCCACACGTTTACAGGAAGTATCGTGGCAAATCCGCACTACGGCGGCACGAACCGCGCGATGGCTGGTCTGATCAACGGCACCGTGCTTGGGGCGGCGATGCTCTTCGCCAGCGGTATCCCCGTCAACGTTAGAAGTAATCAGGAGTTGAACAACGACGGTATTGCCAGCGATCGGCCGAGCGGAGTTCCGCGCAACTCGCTGACTCTGCCCGCCCGATATAACGTCGATGTGAGGCTTTCCCGACAAGTACCGATTGGGCCGACAAAAGCGGAGGTCATCGCGGAGCTCAAAAACATCTTCAACACCGTGCAGTGGAGTGGCGTGAACGCGACAATCGCCACTAACGCGCAAGGCGTGCCGCTCTCAGGATCGCTGCCCGAAAATGGAGACCAGTTGCCGCCGACCGGCGGTTACGAGCAGCGGCAATTTCAACTCGGTTTCCGGTTCATCTTCTGACGATCGCGAAACCGGAACCGCTGTCAGGTATCAGGTATCAGGTATCAGGGATCAGGTATCAGGGATCAGGGATCAGGGATCAGGGATCAGGAGTTATGCGGATTAACTCGTGTAATAGCCGGATACCTGACCCTGACCCTGACCCCTGACCCCTGACCCCTGATACCTGACCCCTGATCCCTGATAGCTGATACCTTCAGAATTCAGATGCGCCGAACGCTTCTCTTTTCCGCCGCCCTTCTTCTCGCCTTGGTCTCCTCGCCGCGGGCGCAGCACCGACTCGTGCCGGTCGCCGCGTTACGGGGCCAGCCCGCACTCGAATTGATGGTGCGCAAGCTCGACACCGTCGGCAACTTCATGATGACGACGGCGCACCCTGATGACGAGAACAACGCGATGCTCGCGTATTCCGCGCACGGCAAGGGTTACAGGACGTCGCTCGTGACGGCGACGCATGGTGAGGGTGGACAGAACGAAATCGGCCCCGAGCTTTTCGAAGCGTTGGCCGTCCTCCGAACCGAGGAGCTCCTTGCCGCGCATCGCTACGACGGCGCCGACCAGTACTTCCTCAGGGCGATCGATTTCGGGTTCTCCTTCAGCGTCGAGGAAACCTACGAGAAATGGGGTCACCAGGAGATCCTCGGCGACTTCGTTCGCATGATTCGAACGCTGCGCCCCGACGTCATCGTCGGCTGGATTTTCGACGGCGAAGGCGGCGGGCAGCATCACCAGGCGTCGGCGCGCCTCACGCTCGAAGCGTTTCGAGCGGCGGCAGATCCGAATGCGTTTCCGGATCAGATTTCCAAAGACGGACTCAGACCGTGGCAGGCGAAGAAGTATTACTACAGCGCCGGCTTCGGTCCTCCCGGCCAGCCGGGCGCGGCGCGCGTGCCGCAGTTTACCGGCGAGGGCGCAACACGGGCGCTCGACTTCACCGCGGGCGGCGATTACGACCCAGTGCTTGGCCGCACCTACGAGGAAATTGCAGGTGAAGCACGATCGATGCACAAGTGCCAGGGCACGTCGCAGCTCCTGCCGCTCCCCAATGTGTCGCAGCGGTTCTACCGCTTGCGCGACACGGTGCTGCCGGACGGCGTCAATCGAACCGAGACGGCGATTTTCGACGGCATCGACACGCGTCTGACGAGCGTCGCTCAGTTTGCCGGCGCAAATCCGCCGGTGAGCCTCACGAATGCGCTGGATGCGATTGCCTCCGCAGCAGGAGACGCACGGAGGGCGGCCGAAAGCGGCGGAGGCGCTTCCGCCGTGCCGGCGCTCGTTCGAGGGTTGGCTTCCGTGCGACAACTGCGCGCGATGCTGCCGTCGCTCAGTTTGAGCGATACGGCGCGGTTCGAAATCGATTTCCGTCTCAAGCCGAAAGAAGAGCAGTTTGCGCAGGCGCTCATTCTCGCGGCTGACTTGCGTCTCGACGCGGTTGCAAACGATGGCCTGGTGATTGCGGGTCAACCGCTCAATGTGCAAGCAGTCGCGAGTCGACGTGGCTCGGTGCCCGTGGCTCTCAAGGGTGTCACGCTTTCCTGGATGCAAGATCCGCTGAGTTCATGCGCTGCTTCCGATGTCCCTGGCGCGAACGGTGGCATGACCTGCAAAGCCACTGCGGCCATCCCGAGCGATGCCCGACTGACCGCAGCGCATTTCCACACGAGCACCGAAAGCGCGCGCTACATGTTCGACGCGGATGTGCCGTTCGGCCTCCCGTTCCGGCCGACGCCTTTTACCGCCACATTCGCGCTGTCGATTGGCGGCGCAGACATCAGCACGACGCTGCCGCTGCAGTATCGATCGGACGCTGACATCTTCAGCGGAGAAAAGCGCGAAGAGCTCCATGTCGTGCCGAAGTTTGCCGTTGATGTCACCCCAGACACTGCGATTGTGCCGCTCACAGCGACCTCGGGAGCAAGACGCGACATCCGCGTAGTCGTGACGAATCACTCCAAAGGCGCTGCAACGGCGCAGGTCGATCTCACACTGCCGGCCGGGTGGCGGGCAACACCGGCCAACGCGCCGGTGTCGTTTGCCCGCGAGGACGAACAGATGACCGTCCGCTTCACGCTGCAGCCACCAGTCGGCCTCAAGCCTGGACGGCTGCCCGTCAAAGCGGTCGTGCATGAAGGTGCGGCGACTTTCGATCAGGGCTATCAGGTGATCGAGTATCCGCACACGACACGACGGCATGTCCTCCACGCCCCGGTCGTGACAGTCGAAGCGCTCGATGTGCGAGTGAAACCAAACTTGACGATTGGTTATGTCGAAGGCGTCGGCGACGAGGTTGCGGAGGCGCTGGAGCAATTGGGAGCGCGCGTGGATTTTCTGAGCGCCGACGATCTGGCTTGGGGAGAGCTCGGGAAGTACGACGTGATCATGACGGGCGTGCGTGCGTACGAGCGGCGGGC
>DASPWV010000197.1:0-4550 GCA_035637635.1 Vicinamibacterales bacterium
CAGCACCGGATCCACGACCAGCAGATTCAGCGCAGCGACGGGTTGCAGGCCGAGCAGTGTGTGCAGGAGCAGCGGAAACGCGCTCGTGTTCCAGAGCTGCGGCGTGTTCGCGCGAGGGTAGGCGCCGGGCGTGGAGCGTTCGCTCCTCGGCCATCCGCCAACACACTCCGGAATGTGGTATTCAGGATACAGCGCGGCAAGGTCGAACAGCGCCGATGCGAGATCGACGGCCCGCGAGTCGAAGCCGAATCGCCGCAACCCGAAGGCAATCGTGGATTGTTCGACTGGCCAGACCGTGCCGCGGTGATAGCTCACGGGATTGTAGGCAGCGTGCGACGCGGACAAGGTGCGCACGCCCCAGCCGCTGAACATGTCCGGCGCAAATAGACGTCCGATGACCGCCGGCAGATGCTCGTCGCTGATGATGCCCGCGGCAACGCAGTGCCCCACGTTGGAGGTGCCCGCTCGCACGAGACGTTTCTCCGGATCCATGGCGAGCGCGATGCAGCCTTCTTCCGGCACCCACCAGTCGCGATTGAATCGCTCTTTGAGATCCATTGCCGACCGCCAGTAGGCCGTGGCGTCGCCCAGGGCGCCCATCACACCCGACATCACCGACATCAGTTGCTGTGCGGCAAACCAATAGCCTTGCAATTCGCACGTCGCAATCGGCGGAGGCACAGGCGTGCCGTCGTCGTAGATGATCGCGTCGCCGCTGTCCTTCCATCCCTGATTCTTCGTGCCTTTGGAGGAGCGCGTGAAGTACTCGAGATAGCCGTCGCGATCTTTGTCGCCGTAGGTACGCGCCCACTCGAGAATCCGACGTGTCGTGTCCCAGTGGCGTTGCAGCGTCTGTTTCGTTCCAGTCCAGGAGTACAGATGTGCGACCGCGATCACGTACATCAACGGGCTCGCGTAATCGGCATAGTAGGCGGCGTACGGATTGATCTCCAGAATCGCCTGCGGGCCTCGGCGCACCTGATAAGGAATTCGTCCAGGCTCCTCGTCGCGCCAGTCGTCGACGCGTGCGCTCTGCAGGCGAGCAAGCGTGGTCAGGCTCGCGTCGAGCGAGTCTCCCCGATCGAGCATTGCCGCCTGCCACCCGGCGGTCAACGTGTCGCGCCCGAAGAGCGCCGGATAAAGCGGCATGCCGGCCTGGAGCGCGAGCCACTCTTCGCGCGGACCCTCGAGGAGAGCAAACGAGGCAAGATCGCGCACGTTGCGCGCGATAATGCCTTCGACGAGGCGGTTGCCGGGAACGACAACCCGGGTGAATCGCTGGCGCCACTCCTCGAGGTACTGCTCTCTTGCTGCCTCTTCGCTGCCGTCGGCCTCGCCGACGCCATGTGGAATCACGGTGAGTCTGAGACTCGTGCGCTGCCCAGCTGCAAGCGCGACCTTGCATACGAGCGTTGTGTCGCGCCAGCTCCACGGGCCGTCACCATCGGCCGAGATCTCCACCTCGTATGGCAGTTGCTCGTGCTCGTGTCTCAGTCGAAGCGATGCTGCGTTTATCGACGCCTGAACCGAGCCGCGTGGTTGCGGAGCATCGCCCGCGAACGTGTCCTGGATGTCAACGAAGTCTGCGTCCAGGTGGAGCGCCGCACCGCACTGAATGGGGCGGCCTGCATGGTTGCCGAACATCACGTCGATCGTGAGGCTCCGGCTTCGAACGGTGTAAGCGACGTCAAGCGTGAGTGAGCGATGAGGAATCCCGTGCTCGTCGGATGATTCTTCGCCGCCTGACTGGCCGGTTCCAACTTTGAACTGGCAACTGGAAACTGGAAACTCGTACAGTTTTCAACTGCGGCGTCAGCCTCGCGCCGGTCTTCCGCTCAGCGAATTCGGCGCGTTCAGGTGTGCGCCGTCGTCGACACCAACTCCGAGGCGATCCACCAACTCGCCGCCAAGCCAGCTCGTGATTCCGCCGAGCGCCACCGCGGCAAAAGAAAGCGCCACAGCAACCTTCGAAGGCGCGTGCCCATAGGTGCTCGACGTGTATCGCAGATACCAACTCACCGCGAAGAGCGCCACGACGACAACGTTGCCCAGGCCGTGCCACAATCCGATGGCCTTCGCTCGCGTCTTGTTCGGGATAGCAAGCCAATCCACCGTACCAAACACTGCAGCCAACAGTCCGCCGACGATGCCGCCGACGATATTCCAATAGGCGGCTGAGGCGAAGCTCGGATCACCATTCGTCAGGTACGCAACATCGCACAGCAGCGCGAAGATGAAAAGCCCCAGCGGAAAGACGATGAGCATCGGATGCACCGGATGCCCGAAGAGCTTGGCTCGACTTTCCATATACACACACCTCCTGCATGGCGATTCACGATGCAAAAGGTGTGTCACGGTTCATGCCAGTGGACGTTGCAATTTTGTATGCTTGAGCGGTGTCGCAACCTCGGGTGTTTCTGTTATCTCCGGCATATTGCGGCGGCCGTCGCGCGGCGATGCTGCTCAATCCACACTCGAAAATGGAGCTTGCCGCTCGGCTGGCATCCGGCACGCTGACGCTCGGTGAAGCGTTCGCGTTCATGAGCGGCTTGTACTTTCGCGGAAAACTCGCTTACGCAAGGCACTTCGGGCCCGCTGCCTTCGTCATCACGCCCACGAGGGGTCTGCAGATTCCGGAGGCGCCAATCTCGCCGGAGCTGCTCCGCGAGTTTGCCCGCGTCGATGTCGATGCAAACGATCGACGCTATCGGCGTCCGCTCGATCGAGATCTCAAGCGCCTGGCGGTGGAAGGTCCACAGGATTTGCGCATCGTGCTGCTGGGAAGCATTGCGACGGGCAAGTACGTGGACGCGCTGACGGCTGCCTTTGGCTCGCGCCTTCATTACCCGCCGTCGTTTGTTGGACGCGGCGACATGAGCCGCGGCGGTCTGCTGCTGAGAAGCGTCGCGGCCAACGAAGAGCTCGAGTACGTTCCGCTCGTGGCCGGAGCGCCGCGTCACGGCGCCCGCCCGCCAAAGCTGGAGCCCCTTCGGAGAGCGCAGTAGCGGGGACAGGGCCCGCCGTTTGCATGAGGTCCTCCGGTTCTCGGCACTTTGACGACAAGAGCCCGAAGCGGCCCGAAGGCGCGAAGTGAGCCGAAGGCGGAGGGGACATGCAGCGCAACATCAGCGATTGGGAACGCGCCGCATCTATTGTTGCGGCGACATTCTTGGGCGCGCTCGCGGCCAGCAATCGAGAGGCGCGCGGTCCGGCGGGTGCAGCGGCGGGCGGTCTGTTGTTGCGCGGCGTGATGGGCTACTGTCCGGTCAGCGCCGCTTTCGGCCGCAACTCTCGACGGCGTGACACGAAGCAAGCGCTCGGTGGTTCGAACGGCGTGCACGTGCGCCAGAGCATCACCATCGCGCGTCCGGTAGAAGAGGTCTACAACTTCTGGCGCGACCTCGCGAACCTTCCGCGCTTCATGCAGCACGTCGAGCACATCGAGGTGCGCGATCGCACGCGTTCGCGATGGACGGTGCGCGGACCGGCAGGCACGAGCGTTACGTGGGATGCGCACATCATCAACGAGATCCCGTACGAGCTCCTTGCGTGGAGCTCGGTCGGCGACGCCGACGTGATCAGCGCCGGATCGGTTCATTTCAAATCGCTGCCGAACGGCAGCACCCGCATCCTGATTCATCTGCAGTATCAGCCGCCGGCAGGGAAGTTTGGTGCGTGGGTCGCTGCGTTGCTGGGCGAAGAGCCGTCACAGCAGATTGCAGAAGACCTGCAGCGACTCAAAGCGCATCTCGAGTGGAGCGGGTCGGAAGCGCACGATGGACGGCCCGCGGCGGCATTTCCCGCGTATCCGTCGGACGAAGGAAATGTGAAGCCCTATCAGTCGTGGCAAGAGGCGGAAACGGTCTAGGAGCGACGTCCGCGGAACTGAAGAGGCTATGAACTGATGCGTGGTCAGTTCCCAGTTCTCAGTTGCCAGTTCAAAGTTTAGTTTTGAGTTACTTGATCAAGGCAGTTCAAAGTTCCAGGGGAATTTCAACAACTCCTGAAACTTGCAACTCAACTTTGAACTGGGAACTGGCAACTGGGAACTAGAAAGTTCACGCGCTCTGAAGTCCCGCGCTACGTGCGCGCGCTGGAAAAGAGTTTTCGCGCGACCAGAGCGGTAGACGCCACTTCCGCCGGCAGGGTGATCGCCACCTCGGTGCCGCAATCGATTCCGTCGCTGCGCACCGCGATCGATCCCTTGTGAAGCTCGACGATCCGCTTCGCCACGGTCAAGCCAATTCCCAGTCCGGGAGACGTTGCGGCGCCTTCGAACAGATCGAAGACGTGTGGCAGCGCATCGGGGCTGATCCCCCGCCCCGTATCACGCACGTTAATCTCGACAGCCTGGCTGTCGCCGGTGAGCTTGACGAGCACGGTGCCGCCGACGGGCGTGAACTTCAATGCGTTGTCGAGAACGTTTGACAGCACCTGCAGGAGGCGCTGTTCATCCGCCTTCAACCACCGCGGCGTCACGACTCCGTCGAGTGTGAGCTTCACTCGCCGCGTCGCCGCGTCCGCCACGTACGCATCGACGACTTCGCGCA
>DASPWV010000198.1:0-8675 GCA_035637635.1 Vicinamibacterales bacterium
ACGTGACCGTCGAGACCGACCGCACGGCACCGATCACCATCGTTCAGAACTGGGACATCGCGCTGAAAAAATAAGGGTTGCTTCCGACCCAGCGCCCCGTTATTCGACCGATCGCCCGAAAAAATTGTCCCTAAACGGTCATAATCCACTCTGTGGCCGTCCCGCCCGTCGTCCTCGTCGTCGAAGACCACGGCGCGGTGCGTGAGCCGCTCGTCCGATTTCTGCAGATGCGGCAGTACGCCGTCATCGCGGCCGAAACCGCCGGCGAAGGACTGGATGCGATCCGGAAGAATTCTATCCAGGCCGCAATTGTGGATATGCGGTTGCGAGAAGGCTCCGGCCGTGACGTGATCTCCGCGCTGCCGGCAGGAGTGCCTGTGATCATTTGTGCCGGCCTCCGATCTGACGCCGCCGATCTCGAGCGCAGTCGTCCGTACACGCGCATCGTGCAGAAGCCGTTCTCGCTGATGTCGCTGATGGACACGTTGGAGGTATTGCTCGCCGAGGCCAACGCCGAGAAGTGAATTCCCACGCCCGCGGCGTCGCGACCTGAACGTCCGCGGTAACTCGAGCTCGGCGCGCGGCGCCGCGCCGTTCAAAGTATCTGTTTTCCCATTGCCGACAACGCGAGCTCCGTCCCGAGCTCCGCGGTGGTATTGCGTAGATCGAGCGTCGGGTTGACTTCAACCAAGTCGAGCGACGTCAGCTGCCCAGACTCGGCGACCATTTCCATGACGACGTGCGCTTCACGGTAGTCGAGCCCGCCTTTGACCGCTGTACCTACACCAGGCGCAATCGAGGGGTCGCACACGTCCATATCGAACGACACGTGAATACCGCCAGTGCCGCGGCTTGCCAGCGTGATGGCTCTATCCATAACCTGCGCAATGCCCAGGCGATCGATTTCCTTCATCGTGAATACGTGGACCCGGGACTCTTTGACGAGCCGCTTCTCGAGCTCGTCGAGATTTCTGATGCCGACGAGCACGGTGTGCTCCGGAAGGACCGCCGGAATGTCCCCGCCGATTTTCGCGAGCTCTGCAGGCTCTGGACCAAGCAGCGCCGCGAGCGGCATGCCATGGACATTGCCGGAATCCGACGTCTCGGGCGTGTTCATGTCGCCGTGCGCGTCAACCCAGATCAAGCCGAGCGCCTTATCCGACTTGCGCTGCCACGCCGCGGCCGCCGCAACAGACCCCGCAGCGAGACTGTGATCGCCTCCGAGCACGATGGGCACAGCCCCCTCGTCGAGCGACGCCAGCGCGGTCTGATACACCTTCTGACACACGCGGGTGATGTCTTTGACATACCGCTTGCGCGGATCGCCCGGACCCTTGAGTTCAGGTATGGGAGTGGGGAGGTCGCCCTTGTCGATCACAAGGCGCTTGAGCGCAGCGAGCTTTTCGCCAATACCCGCAATTCGAAACGCCGAAGGCCCCATGTCCGTGCCGCGTCGATTGCCGCCGAGATCGAGAGGCACGCCAATCAGGTGGATAGGTTGGGTCACGCCGGGAAACCGCAACGGAATCTTTTCACATTTGCTTGTCAGCGGCTATCTGCGCCCATCTGCGGCTATCTGCGTCCATCTGCGGCTATCTGTGTCCATCTGCGGCAACAGCCGCGCCCACAACAGGCGATTCGCGACGACTTCCGGATGCGTCTCTTCGCCTGCCGTTTGCGAATTGGCGACCCGCTGTTGGGCTGCTGTTCCGGATCAACCCAAAAGAGGAACATGACCGCAACAAAAGCTCTGAACCTCACAGCGCCACCTCAACGCGGCGATCGATGCAAAGATTCAGACTCGCATGCGGCCAAAGGGCCTGCGGCGGGGCTGAAGCCCCGCCACTACATGCGGCGAGTTCTTATGCTCCAGGTACGGACTTAGCCCCGCCTGAACCTAGACGCTCCTAGAGCGGCGCCCTCCGCAGGGCACGTCACCTCCGCTTGTACGTCATCGAAATACCTTCAAAACCTGGAGAAACGATTGTCGTCAACGCCTGTGGGTGATTCTGAATCGCGGAGAGGAAGTCGGGCATCTCGTTCTTCTTGTTGATCACGTTGTGCGCGAGAAAGAGACCCCCGCTCGCCACACGCGGAAAGACGAGGTCGAAGAACTTCTTGTAATCAGGCTTCCACGCGTCAAGGAACACGAGATCGAATTCTCCAGGCAGCTTTGGGATCTCCTTGAACGCGTCTCCGGTCACGACCTGGACGACATCGTTCAGGCCGGCACGTCGGATGTTCTCGGCGGCTTCGTGGGCACGTGCAGGCTCGTACTCGATCGTGACCAGCCGTCCACCCGTTTCGCGGACACCCAGGCCCATCCAAATGGCGCTATAGCCGCTTGCGGCGCCAATCTCGAGCACTCGCCTTGCCCGTGTCGAAGCCACCATCAGCCGCAGAAATCGGCCGTCCTCTTCTGACACGGCGAGCTGCCCTTTGTCGGCTGCGCGAATTTCCTTGAGAATCTTCTCAATCGCCGGCGGCAACGCGTTATCAGGCGCGGTGATGCCAGCGGTAAATGTCACGATCAGAAGGGCAATGGCCAATCGCATCGGTGAATTATGTCCGCGATTGGAGAAAGGCGTCTGCGCGGGCGGCGGTGGCGCGTCCGTCAGCGACGCAATCCGGAATGCCGGTTCCGCGAAAGCCGCTGCCGGTTACATAAATTCCCGGATGGCCGTCGAGCAGACGATCGATCTCAGCCATCCGTTCGAGATGTCCCACTTCGTGCTGCGCGTTGGCGCGAGGCCACCGGTACACGCGTGTGAAGAGCGGCGGGCCACTGATGTCGAGCAATGCCCGGAACTCGTCGAACACGGCGGCACCGAGCTCCGCATCGGATCGCGCGAGCGCATCGGGATCGTAGGCGCCGCCAACGAATCCACGCAGCAACACGAACCCTTCGGGTGCGCGGTGCGGCCACTTCGACGACACCCAGGACCCGGCCATCAGCAGGCGCCGCTCCGGTCGTGGCACGACAAAACCGGATCCGTTCAGGGGATGCGCAACCTGATCGCGTCGAGCGCCAATAGCGACGGTCGCTGAGGAGACGTAAGGAATTTTTCCGATCAGACTTGCCAACGGCTCATCGAGTATGGACAGGATGGAAGAGGCTGTCCAGGCGGGTGTGGCAACGATCACCACCGGTGCGGAAAGTGGCTCCCCGGTATCGAGCGTCACCACGTAGGGGCCGCGGCCAGAGATCGATACGACACCAGATCCATATCGCAATGCGCCGGCCGGCATCCGATCGACGAGCGCGGCGACGAGCTCGCCAATTCCGCCGGGCAGCGACATGAAGGCGCCATGGGAATCATTGCCTGAAGCGGCGCGTTTGGATTTTTGCGCGCGGAGGCCGCGAAGCACGCTGCCGTGCGTGTGTTCCGCCTGCAGCAGCAGCGGAAAGGCCGACCGCATCGACAGTCGCTGCACATCGCCGGCATGAATCCCCGCCAGCAACGGATCGGCGAGATACGTGAGCGCCTCCTCTCCAAACCTGCGTCCGATGAAGCTGCCGATGGACTCGTCGCCTTGCGCTTCTCTGGCAGGAAGGGCGAGCTCGAGCGCCATGCGCGCTTTGCCGCGCCACGAAAAGAGCGGTGTCCGCACAAATGGACCGAGACCTGTCGGAATGCCCAGCACGGATGGTTCCGGCAAAGGAATCAAACGACCTCGCCGCAACACGAACGCTGTGCGCGGCGTGAGTGTTGGATGCAGGCGATCGCCGAGTCCGAGCTCCCGACAGAGCTGCAGCGCCGCGGGTTTCTGGACGAGCAGCGCGTCAGGTCCGGCATCGACGAGAAAGTCATCGACGCGCTCCGTGAAAATCACGCCGCCTGCCCGCTTACTGCGTTCGATGACCAGGGGGCGCCGGCCTCGCTGCAGCAGCTCCCACGCAGTGGCGAGTCCGGAAATACCGGCGCCGACGACTACAACTTCTGGAGATCCGTTCACGTCGGTTCCTTCACGTGCGTTCCTTCACGTACGTTCCTTCACAGGGGTTCACCCAGGTTCCTTCGACGTACGTGCTTCACAAGGTTCACGCAGGTTCCTTCACGTACGTTCCTTCACAACGTTCACGGAGGTTCGTCCACGTACGTGCGTTCACAGCGCTTGCGGTGGTTCGTTGATCGAGCTCTGGTGGACGAAGCGTGCGAGCGCCTGGACGTGCTCGAGAGGAGTGGAGGGCAGGATGCCGTGTCCCAGATTGAAGATATGTCCCGCGCGGCCTGCCGCACGCCGCAGGACATCTGCCGCGCCCTTGAACAGCCGATCGCGCGGTCCGAGCAGCAGCGTCGGATCGAGGTTCCCCTGCACCGCGCGGTCGGCGCCGATGCGCTCCCACGCCTCGTCCAGTGGAATCCGCCAATCGGCGCCGAGGACATCGCCACCGGCCTCACGCATGTCGCCAAGAATCGAGCTCGTGTTGACGCCGAAATGAATGGCCGGCACCGGCGAGGCCGCGAGTGCGGAGAAGATCTTCTGCGTGTGCGGCAGCGCGAACTCGCGGTAATCCTCCGAGTTGAGCGCGCCAACCCACGAATCGAACACCTGCACCGCATCCACTCCGGCATCGATCTGCGCCACGAGGTAATCGGCGGCGACCGTAGCGAGCTTGTCTGCGAGGCGGTGCCACGCCGGCGCGTCGCCGTACATGAGCGCCTTCGTGAATGCGAAGGTGTTCGAGTGGCCACCCTCAATCGCGTACGACGCCAGCGTAAACGGAGCCCCGGTGAAACCGATAAGAGGCACCTTGCCATCGAGCTCACGTTTGATTTGCCGGATCGCATCGAGCGTGAAGCGGAGCGACTGGCGCGGATCGACGACGCGCATGCGATCGATGTCGTCCGCCGACCGCACGGGGCGTTCGATTTGCGGCCCCTCGCCCTTGACGAAGTCGAACGGCACGCCCATTGGTTCGAGCGGCAGCAGCAGATCCGAGAACAGAATGGCCGCATCGACCTCGATGCGCCGAACAGGCTGCAATGTGACTTCGGTCGCGAGGTCGGGTGTCCGACAGAGTTGTAAAAGCGTATATCTCTGCCGGAGCGCCCGATACTCCTCCATGTATCGACCCGCCTGCCGCATGAACCACACGGGTGTGGCGTCGACCTGTTCACGTCGGCACGCGCGCAGAAAGCGGTTCGCGCGGGCCGAAGCCGCGATCATGCGTGCTATATTATCGGGTTTGTTTTCACGAAATCACGAAAAGGGGTCGTCGCTGTCCCACGAAACCACGAAAGTCGTTGTCGTCCTTTCGCTTCATAGAAGAACCTTTCGTGCTTTCGTGCTCTCGGAGGCCAAGTGAGCCCGATACTCGTGCGCCCTGTCCGCGAGCAATTCGAGCACGATCGCATCATCCGTCTCCTGCAGGTTCGATATCGACGCAAGTTCGACGTGGCCATCAATCCGGGAGCAGAGCAGAACGCATCCGTCACCGTCGGCGAGCTCGCGATGTACCCCGATCTCGTGCTCTTCAGCACCGAGCGCGGCCGACGGTTGCAGGGCACCATTGAAGTCGAGACCGGCGAGTCGGTGAATACTCTCGAAGCGATGGCGGAGTGGGGGCCCTTCAGCCGTCTGCGCGTGCCGTTTTTCCTGTACGTCCCGCCTGCCGTGCTCGACACGGCACGACGACTCTGTAACGAGCATCACGTGAACGTGTCGGAGATCTGGACCTATCACACCGCGCCCGACCAGGTGCGGTTCATGATGGTGCACCGGGCGCCGGAATCGCAGCAGGTGATCGCATCGAAGGCGCCGCGAGAGGCCGCGCCGAAAGCCCCGGCGCTGCCGAAGACGGCGACGGCGGCGAAGGCCGTCGCATCGAAGGCCGCGAAAGGACCGAAATCGCCGAGGAGAGTCGCTTCGAAGGTGGCGAAAAGGTCCGCCGCCAGGACACCGGCGCGTCCTCAAATGCGAGCGGCCAAGTCCTCGAAGTCCGCGAAGGTGTCGAAGAGCCGCGCCGCGGCCAGACGCCGCTAGCAGGTTGCCGAACATGCGAGCCAACCTGAATTCACCCGGCCGATTCTCATCAGGCTGTTAGAGGTCAGAGGCGTGGCGTTCCTGCGGTTCACTCGAGACCGCCGCGGATACGAAAACATGTTTCTCCTGCACGCGTTTCATCCGGGCGACCGCCCGCGTGTCTTGTACTGGTATCGCAGCGCTCCAGGCGTACGGGTCGGACGCCCGGCGCTGGACGAGGATGCCATCCGCACCATCGAGGAGCAGCATCCTGACGTGGAGTTCGACTGGCCGCATATTCTCGAGGTCGGTGCGATTATGCAGCCGGAGATCGAAGAGCGGCCGCTTCGGCCCCGGCGCAGGATCGATAAAGAGTTGCCACCGGAAAAGGTGCAACGTGTCGAAGCCGTCGAAGCTGGCGAAGGCGTCGACGCAACCGCCGGAGCCGAAGGAGAACGCATCGAAGCCGCCGCGCGCGATCGAATCGACGGCGGCGAAGATTTCGAAGGCCCCGAAGCCACAGCAGTCAGCCGCGATCGGTTTGAGACAGCGCCGCCATCCGATGACGCCCCTCGTCCGCATGACCTGCTCGAAGAGCTCGTCGGCCGCGAGATTGCTACTCGCCTGCGCGCGCGCTACGCGGAGATCGCCGCGCGTCTTCATCAGCTCCCCGACAACCATCCGCAACGCGGCACCTGGCAGGCGCGCGCGGATACTCTGAACCCGGATAATTGGGTCACGCCGCACGAGGTGCTGAAGGCGCTGCAGCACGCAGACGCGCACTTCGATTCGCTCCGCCGCGACCTGCTCGCGCACAGTTGAGCGCTGCCCACTGAGGACGAACGCCGACGCGCGAGAAAAAAAGATGCGGTTCCGTAGTGCTGCAGTTGTGCTCGTTCTTACGCTGTTCTCGCCAGCGCTCGCGCTGGCGCAGCTACGAGCGGAACTCGTGGCGTCGGGGCTGTCGAGTCCGCTCGACGTCGTGTTCGATCCGGTGGTACCCGGCGTCGCCTACATCGTCGAGCAGGCCGGCCTTGTCCGCGCCGTGCGCGATGGACAGGTCCTCGCGATGCCGTTTGCCGACCTGCGGTCGATTGTGCTGAGCGGCGGCGAGCGCGGGTTGCTCGGGATGGCGTTCCCGCCCGACGCAGGCACTACAGGCCGGGTGTTCTTCAACTCCACAAACTCGAACGGCGACACGGTTGTCGCGCGGTTCAGACGGTCATCGGCCAATCCGCTCGTTGTCGATTCGGCTACGCGCTTCGATTTGCGATGGCCGACCGGCGAGCGCATCATTCGCCAGCCGTTCGCGAACCACAACGGCGGGAATTTGATCTTCGGCCCCGACGGATATCTCTACATCGGCCTGGGCGACGGTGGAAGCGCCAACGACCCGCAGAACAACGCGCAAAACCCGCGGTCACTCCTCGGCAAGATGTTGCGGATAGACGTCAGCGTGCCGGACGGTGATGCGACGGGCTATCGCGTGCCGCCGGACAATCCATTTGCGAGTGGAAGTCCGGTTGCGGCATTCCCTGAGATCTGGGATTTCGGCGTGCGGAATCCGTGGCGTTACAGCTTCGACGATCTCGGCGCCGGTGCGACAGGCGCGTTGGTGATTGCGGATGTGGGACAGAACGCACGCGAAGAAGTGAACTACGAGCCTCGCGGCGCCGGCGGACGCAACTATGGCTGGCGAATTCGGGAAGGCCGGATTGCGACGCCCGGAGTCGGCGCGACGGCGCCTGCGTTTGCGCCGCTCGTCGACCCCACGTACGACTACGCGCACGATGTGGGCGCATCAATCACCGGCGGATTCATCTATCGCGGCGCGCGGCTGGGTGCGGCATATCAGGGGAGATATTTCTTTGCGGACTACATCAGCGCACGTGTGTGGTCGTTGGGCCTTTCTGTCAA
Organism: Vicinamibacterales bacterium; assembly: GCA_035637635.1. Taxonomy (GTDB): domain Bacteria; phylum Acidobacteriota; class Vicinamibacteria; order Vicinamibacterales; family UBA2999; genus DASPWV01. The sequence goes on from DASPWV010000198.1 coordinate 7,885, forward strand.
TCCATCGACGGGCGAAGCGGCCGCGGTAAACGTCATCGAACACACCGGCGAGCTCGGTGGATCGGGTGCGCTTGGCGGCATCGCTTCGTTCGGCAGAGATCTCCAGGGCGAATTGTACCTTGCGACGTTCGCGGGGCGCGTGTTCCGCATCGCGCCCGCCGCAGGCGCGCCCGCCGCGCCGCGAAACCTGCAGGTCGTCGCGAGCGGTCAAACAGTGGTTGTGAGCTGGAACGCTCCGCGCGAAGGGCCCGTACCCGCGCAGTATCAACTCGAAGCCGGCTCGGTGCCCGGTGCGACGGATCGCGGCGTTGCTTTCATCAGCGGCGCGGTCGATGTTGTGTCGTTCGCCGGTGTGCCGGCAGGCACTTACTACGTTCGTCTGCGCAGCATCGCATCCGGTGTGGCGAGCGCGGCAACGCCGGATGTCACCGTGCGCGTGGGCATCGCAGGCTGCACCGGAGCGCCGCCGCCACCGCAGGGATTGACAACCGGCGTCACCGCGCGCGTCGTGCAGCTCGCATGGGATCTGCCCACGGCTTCAGACGGACCAATGGCATTCGTCATTGAAGCAGGCAGTGCGGCTTCACTTGCGAATCTCGCGGTCTTACCAGTGGATGGAGCTTTGCGCAGTCTGCAAGTGACCGCGCCGGCAGGAACGTACTTCGTTCGCGTGCGCGCACAAAACCCGTGTGGCACGAGCACACCATCGAACGAAGTCGTCGTCACCGTCTTTTAGATCGAACCTTTGAACCTTTGAACCTTTGAACCTTTGAACCTTTGAACCTTTGAAC
>DASPWV010000199.1:0-6817 GCA_035637635.1 Vicinamibacterales bacterium
CTGCTCCGACTCGACGATGTCGTCACTCTGCTCGAGCAGACGCTCGAAGAAGAAAAGGCCGCCGACAAGAAGCTCACCGCGCTTGCCGAACAGGAAGTGAACCTGAGCGCTGCTTCCGAGGGCATGGGCGAAGAACAGGAAATGGAGGAAGAGGAAACGGTTTCCTCTTCACGTTCGACAGGCCCCAGCAGCGGACGTTCCCGAAGCGCCTCACGTCGGCAATCGAGCTCCGCGACGACGAGCCGCGCGCGAGCTGCCGATCGCCGCCGCCGATAAGAGCCTCGGACAAGTGCCATGTGCTGAGTGCCAAGTGCTGAGTGCCATGTGCTGGGTGCCAAGTGCTGAGTGCTGAGCATCTGACACTCGGCACGTGGGCACTCGGCACGTGGGCACTCGGCACTCGACATGGTCGAAGCGGAGATGAACGACTGGGTCGCGCGGCACGAGTGGATGTGCCGCAAGGTGGTTATTCCCGTGTCAGCGAAGCTCGAAATTCGTGACAAGCTCGACCAGGCGAACGTCACCGAGCGCGTGATGTACCCAGGGCTGGATGGGCTCTGCCGCTGGTTGAGGCGGTATTACGAGCGCCGGAAGGACCGCAGCGAAAACAGAACGTCCCGACAAGCGCGCTCTTCAGAGTGAACACTCGTCCTCCGGCGGCGTTTATGCACGCAGAATTGATCGCATGGCAAACCGAGACGTCATCGTCATCGGCGCGTCCGCCGGCGGACTGCCGGCGTTGCTGGCGTTGCTGGCGCCTTTGCCACCCGATCTACCCGCCTCGTTCTTCGTGACCGTTCACACGGCGCCCGATGGATCGAGCATGCTTCCGGAGATTCTCGAGCGCACCGCCGCGTTCAGGGCGGCGTATGCCAGGGACTCGGAAACCATCGCACGCGGCTGCATTTATGTCGCACCGCCTGATCATCATCTGCTCGTCAAACGCGGACGTGTCTCGGTCACTCGCGGGCCGCGCGAGAACCTGTTCCGGCCCGCCGTCGATCCGTTGTTTCGAACGGCCGCCCGAGCGTACGGTCCGCGTGTCATCGGCATCGTGCTTTCCGGCGGGCTCGATGACGGCACGCATGGCCTCGAGGTGATCAAGCGTCACGGCGGCCTCGCCATCGCGCAGGACCCGGAAGACGCGATTGCGCCGAATATGCCGCTCAGCGCCATTCAAAATGTCGAGGTCGACTACATATTGAGTCCGTCGGCGATCGGAGAGAAGCTGCCGATGCTCGTGCAACAGGACGTGCCCGACGAGGCCACTGAAGTACCGGAGGGTGTTGATGTGGCAGAGGGGAGACGCGATAACCTCGAAACCGGACAGATGCCGGGACCGCCATCGCCGTACACGTGCCCGGACTGCGGCGGATCGCTCTGGGAGCTCGAGGACGGTACGCTCCTGCGATTTCGCTGCCATGTCGGCCACGGCTTCACAGCCGAGAGCCTGCACATGCAGCAAGGCGAAGAGCTGGAGCATACGCTCTGGATCGCGTTTCGCGCGCTCGAAGAACAAAGCGCGCTGCGGCGACGCATGGCGCAGCACGCGGAACGCGTCGGCCGGGTGGTGAGCGCCCGTCAGCTCGAGAGTCAGGCGCGCGTCGCCGAAGAACGTGCGGAGTGGATGCGACGCCTGTTGATGAGCGAAAGCCGCGAGTCCGATCGCAAAGTTGCAGCAACTGGCGTGGCGGCAGCTGGCAAGCGCGGACGAAGACCAACGTAAGCAGCGCCGCGCAGATGCGCTACACGGTAGCGGCGTTTTCGTCACCCTGAGAGGCTCTGTCTCGCTCGCATTCCAGTAAAATGGGCGTTCGCAGGGGTTCAATTGGCCAAGAAGAAGCCTTCCTCCCCATCGGTGCCACGACGGGGTCGTCGAGGCAGTGTCACGAAGCGCCGCGGCAGTATCGCGAAGCGCCGCGGCCGTGTCGCGGCGGCGCCACCGATGAGCGAGGCAACCGCGCCCTCGTATCACATCTCAGCATCGCTGCCGCAGGCGCAGGCGATCGTTGCCATCGGAGCGTCGGCGGGTGGTCTGGAGGCGGTGACCACACTGATGCAGCACCTGACGCCGGACACCGGACTCGGCTACGTGCTGGTGCAGCACCTTGCGCCGGATCACCAGAGTTTCCTCGCCGAGCTTCTCAACAACAGCTCGCGCATACCAGTCATACAAGCCGTCGAGCGAATGCCGATTCTCCCGGACCGCCTGCACGTGATTCCTCCAAACGTGCACATGACGATTGTCGGCGATCATCTGCATCTCGCACCGCGCCCGTCTGATCGCACGCAGTACAACGCAATCGATTCGTTCTTTCAGAGTCTCGCCGGATCCGCCGAACATCGCGCGGTCGCGGTCATACTCTCCGGGTCTTCATCGGATGGTGCGGCAGGCCTGCGGGAGATCAAGGGCGCCGGCGGCCTCACGATCGTTCAGGATCCGAAGACAGCCCGGTACGACGGGATGCCCAGGGCGGCGATTGCAACGGGCGCCGTCGATATGATCCTGGCGCCGGAGCGCATCGCACACGAGCTCGTCAAGCTTGGCACCCACCCGTTTTCTGCGGTGGAGGAAGGAGCACCCGGCCAGCTCGCCGTCACGGATCCGCAACGGGAGCGGTTGTTCGCGCTCCTCCGGATGGCCAGCGGGGTCGACTTCACGCACTACAAGATGCCGACCATCAAGCGGCGTCTCCAACGACGAATGGCGCTGCACAAGATGACCGATGTCGAGGAGTATCTGAAACTGCTCGAACGCGATGGCCCCGAGGTTCAAAGCCTCTACCGCGACATCCTGATTCACGTCACCCGTTTCTTTCGCGATCCGGACTCGTTCGCGGCGCTCAGGAAACTCGTGTTCCCGCGCATTCTCGAAGACGTCAAATCCAAGCGTCCGGTGCGTGTGTGGGTGCCAGGCTGTGCAACGGGTGAGGAAGCGTACTCGGTGGCGATGGCACTGCTCGAGTACGCGAGCAACGATTCGACGACCGTTGCGCTGCAAGTGTTTGGCACCGACGTCAGCGAGGAAGCCATCGCACGAGCGCGCGCCGGTACGTATCCCCAGAGCATCAGCGCAGACGTGTCAGCGGCGCGGCTCCGGCGTTTCTTTACGCGCACCAACGGACAATACCGCATCAACCGGAGCCTGCGTGATGTCTGCATCTTTGCGCGCCAGGATCTCACACGGGACCCGCCCTTTTCGAAGCTCGATCTGATCGTCTGCAGGAACGTCCTCATCTACCTCGGACCGCGACTGCAGCGAAAGCTCGTGAGCGTGTTCCACTATGCGCTGAAGCCGTCGGGTTTTCTCGTTCTTGGCGCGACCGAATCCATCGGTCCCGATGGCGAGCTCTTCGACATCGTCGACAAGCGCCACAAGATTTACATCAAGCGAAACTTGTTGAGCCGCGCACAACTGGAGCTCGCGCCCATGGTGGATGCGCCATTCACGCGTGTTGCAGACGATCGTCCGCCGATCGCGCCTCGCGCGCCAGGCCGCGGAAGCGACATCCAGACTGAAGTCAGCCGGCTGCTGCTCAACCGCTATAGCCCGCCGGGTGTCGTCATTGACCGCGACGGCATGATCATCCAAACTCGCGGTAAGACCGGACCGTACCTCGAGCTCGCAACTGGCGATGCGAGCCTCAATCTGCTGAAGATGGCGCGCGAAGGTCTGCTCCACGGGGTTCGAACCGCCATTCGAGAGTCACGCAAAACCGGCAAACCAGCCCGCCGCGAACGACTGACCGTGAAGCTCGATGGCACATCTCGTGAGGTCACCGTTCAGGTGTTCCCGTTTGGCGACCCCGCCGATGCCGGTTTTTTCCTCGTGCTCTTCGAGGATCCCTCGGTCGCGCAGCCCGCGGATGCGGGCGGTCGCGCAACCAGCCGCGTCAAAACCAAACGGAGCGTGCAGGTTGCGCGTCTTCAGCAGGAGCTCAGCTCGACGCGAGAGTATCTGCAGTCGATTATTCAGGATCTCGAGGCGGCCAACGAGGAGCTGCAGTCGGCCAACGAAGAGGTTCTCTCCAGTAACGAGGAACTGCAGAGCACCAACGAGGAGCTCGACACCGCCAAGGAGGAGCTCCAGTCAACGAACGAAGAACTGAACACCGTGAACGACGAGCTCAACGCCCGCAACGAGGAGCTGAGGCACGTGAATGCCGATTTGATGAATCTGCTCAGTGCGGTGCCCGCCGCCGTGATCATCGTCGCCAACGACTTGCGCATCCGGCGGTTTACACCGCTCGCCGAACAGGTGCTGAACCTGATCCCCACCGATATCGGCCGGCGCCTTGGGGACATCAAGCCGAATATCGACGTACCCGATCTCGAAGAGCTCACGCGTGAAGTGATCGACAGCGTCTCTCCGCGCGAGCTCGAAGTTCGCGATCGCAGCGGTCGCGTGCACCTGCTTCGGGTTCGCCCGTACAAGAATCACGAGAATCGGATCGACGGAGCGGTGCTCGCGCTGACCGATGGCGGCGCGTGGACACCGCCGAATAGCGGCAATGCCAGCGAATCGCGGCAGTAAACGCTCCGCGCCACAACGCGGCAAACGCAAGGGGGCGGGGGTGTTGCCGTTCAGTTCTTCCCAGTCACAACCGAACAGTGCGCTGGAAGAGGATTCGCAGGACCTGCGTCTCGAGGCCGAGCGCTGGCTGGATCGGCTCGCCGCCATCGAAGAAACTCAGGACCGGTACATAGCCTTCTATGACTCCGCGCCCGTGGGTCTGATGGCTCTCGATAAGCGCGGCCTCATCCTCGAACTGAATCAAAAGGCGGCGGAAGTACTCGGCACGTCGCGCGAGCAGCTCGAAGGCAAACCATTTCTCGTGATGGTGGATCGACCATTCGCGACAACACTTCTGACGCATCTCACCAGAAGCGCGAAAGCGGCGGCGGCAACGCAGTTGTCACTGCGCGGCTCTCCCCCGAAGCCAGTGGAGCTCCAGAGCAGGCCGGTATGGCTGCCAGGGTTCAAAGGACTCGTCCTGATCACGGCGATTGGCGACATCAGCGAGCGCCGCAAGAGCGAGCAGACGCTACGACGGAGCGAACGGCGCTATCGCGAGATTGTCGAGACGGCGCACGAAGGCGTCTGCATTGTCGATGCGACTAACACAATTGTGTTTGCGAACCGGCGGCTCGGAATCCTGCTCGGGTGTCTGGCCGCCGACATCGTCGGACACTCGGCGTATGAGCTCGTTGCCGACGACGAGGTCGATGCGGCTCGGCGCGCGTTCGACGCCCGCGACACCGGCAGCGGGGGACAGATGGAAACGCGGCTGCGGCGCCTTGACGGATCCACTGTGTGGACCAACGTCTCAACGGCGCTCACCCACGATGAGAATGGCTCTTTTACCGGAATGATCCGCATGTACACGGACGTGACGGTGCGGCACGAGCTCGCTGAAGCCCGCGACGTGCTCATGCGCCAGCTCGTTGACGCGCAAGAGCGCGAACGCCAGCGCGTCGCGCGTGAATTGCACGACCAGATGGGTCAGCACATCGTCGGATTGTCGCTGGGCCTGGCGCGGCTTGCTGCGGCGACCAGCCATGTCGAGGATGTTCAGCCGCTCATTTTCGATCTGCGACGCCTGGCGGATCTCCTGGGTCGCGATGTACACACGCTCGCGCTCGAATTGCGGCCGTCGGCGCTCGATCATCTCGGGCTTTGTGTGGCGCTTTCGAGCTACGCCGAAGAGATCGCCCAACGCACGAAGATCGAAATGGATGTGCACTGCGATCCGATCGACGACCTGCAGCTCGATCCTGCGGTCCAGACAGGCATCTATCGCATCGCGCAGGAGGCGCTGACGAACGTCATCAAACACGCGGATGCGCGACGCGCGAGCGTCATTCTCGAGCGGAAAGGGAAAGTGTTGCAGCTCATCGTCGAGGACGATGGGCAGGGGTTCACACCCACTCATGTCGGGAAAACGCCTGACTCGAAACTCGGCCTCGCCGGAATGCGCGAGCGCGCGACCCTTCTTCGCGGTACACTCACGATTGAGTCGAGTCCCGGGAGCGGCACCACCGTGTACGCCCGCATTCCCATTTTCGAATCAGAAGCAGATCCACATGAACAAAGTTCGACTGTTGCTCGTTGATGATCATGCCGTCGTCCGCGAAGGGTTACGAGCCCTGCTCGCGAGCGATCCCCGTTTTGAAATCGTTGGCGAAGCAACGGATGGCGAGAGCGCCATTGCGCAAGCGAATGCGCTTCGCCCGGATATCGTCGTGATGGATGTCTCGCTGCCGGGTGTGAACGGCGTCCAGGCCACTCGGCAGTTGAGAGGACAACTGCCCGATACACGCGTCGTTGCGTTGACTGTTCACGAGGAAGGCGGCTATCTCAGAAGCCTGCTCGACGCCGGCGCGGCCGGTTACGTGCTGAAACGCTCCGCAGCAAGCGAACTGGTTCGCGCGTTGTATGCGGTGGCCGATGGCGGCACCTATCTCGATCCCGCTATGGAAGGCCACCTGGCCGGACGCCTCGTTCGGAATGCGCCTCATATTGGTCCGGCGCCGGGCTTGAGCGATAGAGAGACCGAAGTGGTTCGTCTCGTCGCGCGTGGCTACAGCAACAAGGAGATCGCGAACAAGCTGCAGGTGAGCGTCAAGACGGTCGAGACGTATCGCTATCGCGCGGTTGAAAAGCTCGGCCTCCGCGGCCGCGCGGATCTCGTGCGCTACGCGATCGAACAGCGCTGGCTCGACGAGACATACGCCTAGGTGCGTTAGGTGCGTCAGGTGCGCTCAGGTGCACGGGTGCACCGCACCTGCGCACCGCACCTGCGCACCGCACCTGCGC
>DASPWV010000200.1:0-9979 GCA_035637635.1 Vicinamibacterales bacterium
TTCAGTTCTCCAAGCGTGATTGGTCGGGACCGCATGTGACTATTATGACGCGGTGCGGGGCGTTGGCAATTTTCGAACGGCATTCGACGGCGGCCGTCGTCTGGTTTTCGCGCATCGGGGAGGTGCGAAGCTCGCCCCTGAGAACACGCTGGCGGCCTTCGAGAACGGCCTTGGCTGCGGCGCGGACGGGATCGAATGCGACGTGCACCTGTCGCGCGATGGCGTGCCTGTCGTCATTCACGACGCGACGCTCGAGCGCACCACGAACGCCACCGGCCCGGTGAGCGCGCTCACCGCCGCACAGCTCGCGCGCGTAGACGCCGGCCATCACTTTACATCTGCCGGCGGGTTTCCCTTTAGGGGCCAGGGTCTCGGTGTTCCGCCGCTCGAGGCGGTTCTTCGCCAGCATCCCATGCTCACCATCATCGAGTTGAAGCGCGCCGAGCCTGAGCTTGCGCGTGCAGTTGTACGCATCGTCCGGCAGATTGACGCGGTTGAGCGAGTCTGCATCGGGTCGTTTCATCGTCAAGCTGTCGCAGTGGTGCGAGACGAGGCACCCGAAATCGCCACGAGCGCCTCGGTGCCAGAAGCGCGCTGGACGCTGTACAAATCGTGGTGCCGAGTGCCGTCGCTCGGCCGAAAGCCCTATGTCGCCTTCCAGGTGCCGGAGTACGCGGGCCGGATGCGCGTGGTGTCACCCGCATTTGTCCGACAGGTTCACGCGGAGCGCGCGACGGTGCAGGTGTGGGTAGTTGACGCGCCGGCCGATGTGCAGCGGCTCTTCGACTGGGGCGTGGACGCGGTGATCTCGGACCGGCCGGATCTCGCGATGCAGACGAGGGATGCCTGGATGAGCGATTCACACGGTCATCGATGATGCCTTTTCACACCTGATCGTCGTCATCGCTCCGTCAATCCCTGATAACGTGTCCAACTCATGCAGGCGCCGACTATCCAGCATGTATACGAAGCGCGATCCCGCATCGCGGACGTGATTCGACCGACACCACTCCTTCGTCACCCGCTCCTTGCAAACGAAACGGGGCTCGACATCTGGGTCAAGCACGAGAATCACAATCCGACGAGCGCCTTCAAGATTCGCGGCGGCTTGAATCTCGTTCGCTCGCTGCCCGCTGTCGAGCGCCAGCGCGGCATCGTGACCGCAAGCACTGGCAACCATGGCCAGTCAATCGCGTATGCATCACAACTCGAAGGGGTCGGGTGTACGGTGTTCGTGCCTGACGGCAATAACCCCGAAAAGAACGCCGCGATGCGTGCGTTTGGGGCAACGGTCGTCGAAGGGGGACGCGACTTTGACGAGGCGCGTGAGCGCTGCGAGCGGGTGGCGGCGGAAACGGGCGCGCGTTACGTGCACTCTGCAAATGAGCCGCTGCTGATTGCAGGGGTCGGAACGTATGCACTCGAAGTGTTCGAGACGTTGCCTGACGTCGACACCGTGATCGTTCCCATTGGCGGTGGGAGCGGCGCGTGCGGCATTGGTCTCACGCGCAGCGCCCTTGGCTCACGCGCACGAGTTGTCGGCGTGCAGGCCGAGCGCGCCGACGCGTTTGCGCGATCATGGCGGGGCTATGAACGAGTGGTCGGCGCGAGCGCTGACACGTTTGCGGAAGGCATGGCGACGCGCGTGACCTTCGATCTGACGTTCGAGATCCTCCGGCGGGAGCTCGCTGACATCGTGACCGTCAGCGAAGACGAGCTCGCCCAAGGTGTGCGGCTGGCGCTCGCGACGACGCATAACCTTGCGGAAGGCGCGGGCGCCGCGTCGCTGGCGGCGGCGATGAAGATTCGCGACCAGCTCGTTGGCCGTCGAGTGGTTGCCATTATGTCAGGCGGCAATCTCGACGCGGCGAAGCTGCGGTGGATTCTCGGCGCGGCATGACCCTGCGGGAGCGAGCCTGCGCGGAGGCCTGCCGCTGATGAGAAGTCTGAGTTCGCCGCCAGCGATTGATGTCGACCGCGTCCACGTCGATTCGATCCTCGGTCTCCGCGAAGAGTATCGCCGCGAGATGGCCTGCCAAATCGTTCACGATTCGTGGCATTCACGCGGCTTCACGACCTCATACCTTCTGCGTGTCAACGGCGACGTGGCCGGGTACGCGTCAGTCGGAGGCGCGCCTTGCAATCCGAAGGACACGGTCAAGGAATTCTTTGTGCTTCCTGCCGCGCGAGGCTTCAGCCTGCCGCTCTTTCGCAAACTGCTCGCCGTCAGCGAAGCAAGAACGATCGAGGCGCAGACCAACGACGTGCAGCTCGCTTTGATGCTCTACGAGTGTGCCGTCGAGTGGCAAAGCGAGACGATCCTGTTTGCCGATGCAGTCACCACCTGCGTTCCTGCTCCGGACGGAGTGATCCTCCGGTCGGTGACCGCGTTGGATCGCCCGTCGGTATTTCCGCACACTGTGGAACCGGTCGGCGACTGGGGACTCGAGCACGACGGCCAAGTGGCAGCCACGGGTGGGATTCTGTTTCACTACAATCCGCCGTACGGCGACATCTACATGGAGGTGGCGGCACCGCACCGAGGCCGGGGGTTTGGCAGTTACCTGGTGCAGGAATTGAAGCGCATTTGCCGAGAAACGGGGCACATCCCGGCCGCCCGATGTCATCAGGATAACCGCGCGTCCAGGCGCGCCCTCGAGCGTGCCGGCATGTTTCCGTGTGCCAGGATTCTGCATGGTCGGATTCCGGCCTGATCGCGTTTGCCGACGGGCGGGGGCGGCGCGATCATGAGCCGATGCGGCCGAACCGCAAGGCGCTGAGACGCATGTGACGTATCGACCGGAACTCTACGACGCTGTGACTCCGCCGACGCTCCAGGGCGACGTGGAGTGGTACTGCCGCAAGGCTCTCGGGAGTGGTGGCCCGGTGCTCGAACTCGGTGCCGGCACCGGACGCGTGACGCTCGCCATCGCCGAGGCCGGCGTGCGCATCCACGCACTCGATGCGAGCGAAGCCATGCTCGACGCGCTGCGGACAAAGCTGGCGACGCGATCGCACGATGTCCGAGCTCGCGTCACCCTGGTAGCGGCCGACATGCGGACGTTTGCCTTGCCGGAGCGGTTCGCACTGGTGATTGCCCCTTTCCGGGCGTTCCTGCACAACATCACCGACGAGGATCGGATCGCCTGTCTCGAGCGCGTGCGCCAGCACCTTCGTCCGGACGGCCGCTTCGCGTTCAATGTCTTCCATCCATCGCTGGAGTACATGGCGCAGCACGCGGGGCCGCTTGCGGGCGTATGGCGGTGGGCAGGCACGTATTCTCTCCCGGCCGGTGGGTTCGTACTGCGCTCAGAGGCGAACCGATACGACACCGTCAGACAGATCGTGCAATCGCAGCATCGCTACGACGAGTACGCCGCCGATGGAGTGCTCACCCGCACGTCGCTGCATCGGCTTGAACTGGCGTACCTCTATCCAGCCGACATCCGACGGTTGCTCACACAAGCCGGGTTCAAGCAGATCGCGATTGGCGGAGGATTCAGCGCTCGCGATTTCTCTCGCGATGACGACGAACTGGTCGTGGAGGCATCGTTGATGAGCGGCCCCACAGGCCAATGAACACGGGGTATCGGCCGCTCCGAAGGGCAGACACACGCATGATGATGCTCAGTTGCGGCGCGCGAGGCGCGGTCACTTTGCTGCTCCTGGTTGCGGGAAGTAGCGGGCAGACACACGACACGGCCCACGCTCGGACCCCTGCAAGTCCCACACAAACAGTCGATTCGTCCACACAGCTCGAGCCGTGGCCACGTGAGCCCGAGATTGCCGGTTGGCGCAAACCGAAAGCTCCGCCGAAACGCTGGCTCGGACTCATCGGCGAGTACGGCCCGGAGCGCGAACCGCTCTACATACTCGAGCGCGCCGGACGCCTCTGGGCTCTTTTGGGACGAGGCGAAGCCTGGCCCCTCGACGAGGTCTCGCTCACGCTTTTCCGCCTTGCCACAGGTCCCTATGAGAAACAGACGCTCGTCTTCACACGCGATAGCCGCGCTCGGGGGACCACTGCCACCGTGGCAAACGTCGTCTACGATCGGCGGCAGGTCGGTCCCCTCGAAGGTTCGGGGCAGTTGCGCGTCGAGCCGTTGCGGCCGGTCGCGGAACTATTGAAGGAAGCGATGGCGGCAGAGCCGCCGAAAGAATCGGGCGACTTCCGCCAGTCGGATCTCCTGGAGCTCGTGAAGCTTGATCCGTCGATCACGCTCGATATCCGCTACGCGACGACGAACAACTTCCTCGGTTCGGTCTTCTATGCAGAAGCGCGTGCTTTCCTGCAACGACCGGCGGCGCTTGCGGTGGCCCACGCGCATCGGGTTCTGAAACAGTCTGGATACGGCTTGCTGATTCATGACGGCTACAGACCGTGGTACGTCACCAAAACATTTTGGGACGCGACTCCGGACAGCAAGAAGTGGCTTGTTGCGGATCCGGCCAGCGGATCGCGGCATAATCGCGGCGCCGCGGTCGATCTCACGCTGTACGAATTGAAAAGCGGTCGCCCCGTTGAAATGCCGAGCACGTACGACGAAAGCACACCGCGCGCGTACGCCTTCTATCCCGGAGGCACCGACCTTCAGCGTTGGCACCGCGCGCTGCTGCGTCGCGTCATGGAAGCCGAAGGCTTTGCCGTGAACCCGCGCGAATGGTGGCATTTCGACTACAAGGACTGGCAGAGCTATCGGATCGGAAACGTGCCTTTTGCTCAGATCAAGTCAGAATGAGCCGTGCAAAACCGGACGCATGCGAAACGGTGGAATCCATCGACTGAGATAACCCGGCGTCAGTTCGTCCACGCGGCCGCGGCGTGTGCCGCGACATTGGCGCGCGTACCACGAACGCTCGCCGCAGCCGCTGACAAGTACGATCTGATCATCAGGGGTGGGCGCGTCATCGACCCATCGATCAATCTGGACGGGATTCGCGACGTCGCGATCTCACAGGGCCGTATTGCGGCCGTCAAGAGCAATCTTGCTGCGGACGCCGCTGAAACGATCGACGCCCAGAGCCGAATCGTCATTCCGGGTTTGCTCGACATCCATACGCATGCGGCCCGCTCCGCCGACGGTCCAGGGCTCATGCTCAAGGACGGCGTGACGGGATGGATTGATGCGGGATCGCAAGGGCCGGATCACATTGGCGACGCGATTGCGGTCGCGCGTTTGTCGCCGCAGCAGGGCCGCGTGCTCATCAACATCGCCCGCGCGGGCATCTTGGCCGACGGCGACACCATGGATCTGAATCGCGCCGATGTGGCTGCCGCACGCGACGCGATTGCGAAGAACCGCGACTTCATCGTCGGCGTAAAGGCGCGATTGTCACAAAACGTCGCCGGTACAAATGATTACGAAGTGCTTCGCCGCGCTCAGGAAGTTGCCAGGGCTTTCGATCTGCCGGTGATGATCCACATGGGCCAGACCGTGTCGCCTCTTCCGAAACTCCTGAGTCTCCTCAAACGCGGCGATGTCGTTACTCACATGTTCGCGCCGCCGCCGAATAGCATCATTGACGAACGCGGTCACATGTTGCCCGACGTGCTGAATGCCCGCCAACGGGGGATCTGGTTCGATGTCGGCAACGGTGTGAACGGACACATGCGGTGGGACATCGTGGACGCGGTCATGAAAGAACGCTTCTGGCCCGACACTATTTCCACTGACTGGAACACGACAAGTCGCACGACAGGGGTCATCGACCTTCCCAATTGCATGTCGAAGTTCCTCCATTACGGCATGTCGGTCGCGCAAGTCGTGGCCTGCGCCACGGTCAATGCGTCACGGGTGTGTCCGTTCTTGAAGGACCGTGGCACGCTCAAGGTGGGTGCGCCGGCCGACGTTGCGTTGCTCGAACTGCGGGAAGGGGCTTTCGAATTTCAGGACAATTACAAGAACAGCATTCCAGCCCGCCAGCGACTATTCCCGAGCGGAACGGTGCTCGCCGGTAAGCACGTCAAACCCTAAGTTTCTATTGCCGCGATCCTCACGAAACGGAAACTCGCGCTGTTCACCGATAAGCCATCAGGCCCGTCAGTATGCCCTCGCGATAATTCGCGCGCCGGCCCGCGTACACATGGTCGTCTGCACATATAGGATTCGTTCTGCTGAAACGACTGTTCATCCGAACGTTCGCTGCCTTCGCGGCTATCGCGGTATTCCTGACTGGTTGGGCCTTCTTCTGGGAGCCGGGCCGCCTGATCGTGCGCGAGAGCAGCGTTGCGCTTCCGTGCTGGCGCGGCAAACCAGTGCGCGTTGCCGCTGTGTCGGATCTCCACGTCGGGTCTCCGCACACCGACCTCAGGAAGCTCGATCAAGTTGTCGAAGCCATCAATGCCGGGCGCCCAGAGGTTGTGGTTCTTCTGGGCGACTACGTGGTCCAGGGTGTCGTCGGTGGCCGCTTTGTCTCACCCGAGCAGATCGCCGAGAGGCTGAAGAAGCTCAGAGCGCCCCTTGGTGTCTACGCAGTTCTCGGTAATCACGATTGGTGGTTGGATGCACCGCGCGTTGAACGCGCGTTGCGGTCAGCCGGCATCGTTGTCGTCGACGACACCGCGCTCCCGCTCAGGCGAGAGAACGAGACCTTCTGGATCGTAGGTGTCAGCGACTACTGGGAGGGTCCGCACGACGTTCGCCAAGCGTTGTCTGGAGTTGTTGGCGATGCACCCGCGTTGCTCATAACGCATAACCCAGACATTTTCCCGGAGATACCGGCGCGTGTGTGTCTGACGATTGCCGGCCACACGCATGGTGGTCAGGTGGCGTTGCCGGTCATTGGCCGGCCGATCGTGCCCTCCAGATACGGCGAGCGGTATGCAGTGGGGCAGATCACTGAACATGGCAGCCAACTGTTCGTTACATCCGGCGTCGGCACGAGCATTCTTCCCATCCGTTTTCGTGTGCCGCCGGAGGTGGTCTTCCTGAATATCCATGCGCCGGGGATAGTAATGACCGGACAATGAAGGTGTGAGGGTGAAACTCGCTGCGCTGATCGCGCTCTCTCTGGCCGGTGCGCTGACGGCCCCGGCGGTTTGGGCACAGGACGTCGCTGTAACTGTGTCGGGGAAATCAGCCCACCTCACATTCAAGGAGTTTTCCGGGCTGCCGGTCGATTTGAAACCGTTCAGCGGCGCCGCGACGATCACGAGCGCCGAGATTCTATTTGCCACGACGCAGAACGAGATTTCCTACGTGGTGCTGAGATTGAGTGGCCAACCAACGAGCGGGGCGGCCGCGGTCATTGCGGCGCCGGAGATGAAGGCAACCTCGTATGGATGAAAACGTCGCATACCGCGGTGTTGGACGTGCGGTCCGTGCTCGATAGCTCGTGCGCGTTTTCGATCGAGCCTGTCGATGAATTGAAGCTGACAGCCAATGGATTGAAGCTCACGTTCCCTTACCTTCGACGCAATAGCCCTCTAAGAACGCTCCCGAAAATGCAATCGTACATTTCAGCTGTCACCTTCCGAGTGTTCGTGTTTTGTCGTGACGGGTGAAAACAACCGATCAAAGTGCCTGGAGTGCCTGGAGTGCCTCGCGTGCCTTGTTGCGGCACGTTGAACGTCGCGCCATGAGCGAACGCGGGTCGCGGCCGGATGGATACGCCGTGCCGTACCAGATGCTGAAACCACGCGTCCCACGCGATTTTCCCCAGAGCGACGACGACGCGGAGTCTGGGCAGCGCGGCCACTTCTCGATCGAGATGATTGGCGCACGCGACGATTTCCTCGGGGAGCGGCCGGTTGTCAGGCGGTGCACAGCGCACGGCTGCCGCAATGTACACATCGCGCAGCTCGAGACCATCGTCTGCGTGATGCGACGTCGGGATGTTTGCGAAGCCGGCACGATGGAGCGCCGCCATCAGAAAATCTCCTGAGCCGCCGGTGCCATCACCGGTGAACACGCGGCCTGTGCGATTGGCGCCGTGAGCTGCGGGCGCGAGACCGAGGATGAGCACACGCGCATTGGCATCGCCGAAGCCGGGCACTGGTCGCCCCCAGTAGCGCTCGTCACGGAATGCGGCGCGCTTCTCGCGCGCAACCTGCGAGCAGAACGCGCGGAGTCGCGCGCAGCGCTCACACTCGACGATAGCGGCGCGAGCGGAGACGAGATTCGCGAGCGATATCGATCTCATCTGAATTCAATGTCGATCCTGAACGCGATCGCACCCTCCAGCGCAGGCGAAACGGAGGCGAACAGGACTACAATAACAAGGTTGTCCAGCGATCAGAGGAACCATGAGGAACACTGCCCCAACCGATGCGAGGGAACTCGAGGCGCTTGAAACCCGCGAGTGGCTCGAGTCGCTCGACTACGTGCTTCAGCAGGGCGGCCCTGCGCGCGTCGGCCGGTTGCTGCGCGAGCTTGGCCTTCACGCGCAACAAAAGGGCGTCAAACTGCCGTTCACCGCGAACACACCGTACATCAACACGCTGCATCCGTCCGAAGAAGTGCCGTACCCCGGCAGCCGCGAGATCGAGCGCCGCATCAAGAGCCTCGTCCGGTGGAATGCGATGGCGATGGTGGTTCGGGCCAATCGCGTCGAAGACGGCATCGGCGGGCACATCTCGACCTACGCCTCCTCCGCCACACTCTATGAGGTGGCGTTCAATCACTTCTTCCGCGGCCGCGATCGAGAGGATGCCGACTGCATTTACTTTCAGGGACACGCCTCGCCGGGGATCTACGCGCGCGCGTTTCTCGAAGGCCGGCTGACCGCGCAGCAGCTCGAAAACTTCCGGCGCGAGTTCAATCCCGGCGGTGGGCTGTCGTCGTATCCGCATCCGTGGCTGATGCCGGATTTCTGGGAATTTCCAACGGTTTCGATGGGCCTCGGGCCGATCATGGCCATCTATCAGGCCCGGTTCAACCGTTACCTCGAAGACCGCGGGCTCAAACCACACACCGATGCCAAGGTCTGGGCATTTCTCGGCGACGGCGAAACCGACGAGCCCGAAGCGCTCGGCGCCATCACCCTCGCGTCACGCGAAAAGCTCGACAACCTGCTCTTCGTCATCAACTGCAATCTGCAGCGGCTCGACGGGCCGGTTCGCGGCAACGGGCAAATCATCCAGGAGCTCGAGGCCATCTTCCGCGGCGCCGGCTGGAATGTCATCAAGGTGATTTGGGGTTCGGAGTGGGACGCGCTTCTCGAAAAGGACGCGGAAGGACTCCTCGTGCAGCGGATGGGAGAAGTGGTCGACGGCGAGTACCAGAAGTACGCCGTCGAATCGGGTGCCTATGTCCGCAAGCACTTCTGGGGTCCGGATCCACGGCTGCTCGACATGGTGAACCATTTGTCGGACGAGCAGCTCAAACGTCTCACGCTCGGTGGCCACGATCCCGCCAAGGTTTACAACGCCTACAAGCGCGCCGCCGAAACCAAAGGTGTGCCGACAGTCATTCTGGCGCGCACCATCAAGGGATACGGCGTTGGCGAGTCTGGCGAGGGCAAAAACGTCACCCACCAGCAGAAGAAGCTGAATGACGATGAGGTGAAGGCGTTCCGGACGCGATTTGGCATTCCCATCTCCGACGAGGAAGTGGCGAAGACGCCGTTTTACCGGCCGCCGCAGGACAGCATCGAAGTCAAATACATGATCGAACGGCGCGCCGCGCTCGGCGGTCCGGTGCCGACCCGCAAGGTTCGATCGGAGCCGATACGTCCCAATCTCAGTGAGGTCTTTGCCGAATTCCGGAAGGGCACCGACGGCCGCAAGGCAAGCACCACGATGGTGTTCGTCCGCATGCTGTCGAAGCTCCTGCGCGACGAGCAGATCGGACGACTGGTGGTGCCGATTGTCCCCGACGAGGCGCGCACGTTCGGCATGGAGGCGCTGTTCCGTCAAGTCGGCATCTACGCTCACAGCGGTCAGCTGTACGAGCCTGTCGATATGGACACGCTGCTGTACTACAAGGAAGCGCAGGACGGACAGATTCTCGAAGAGGGCATCAACGAAGCCGGATCGATG
>DASPWV010000201.1:0-7399 GCA_035637635.1 Vicinamibacterales bacterium
CAGCTCGATTACATGATGCCGGAGCGCTTCGATCTGAAATATGTCGTCGCCGACAACGCGGAGCATCGGCCCGTCGTGATCCATCGGGCGATCTTCGGCAGCATCGAACGTTTCATTGCGATTCTCATCGAGCATTTTGCCGGCGCGTTGCCCATCTGGCTGTCGCCAATCCAGGCGATCGTGTTGCCAATCGCCGACAGACACCTCGAGTATGCGCGTTCGGTCGAGTCGCGGCTCAAGACGGAAGGCCTGCGGGCAGAGATCGACGAGCGACAGGAGAAAATCAATTACAAAATCCGCGAAGCGCAGCTGCAGAAGATTCCCTACATGCTGGTCGTCGGCGACCGCGAGGTGGCCGAAAGCGCCGTGGCGGTGCGCAGCCGCGCGAAAGGCGACCTCGGCGCGCGATCGTTCGACGACTTCCTGGCGGCCGCCCTTGCCGAGGTGGCGCAAAAGACGCTATCTTAGTAGATTCGTGTTGGCAGTGTCCGTAGGGAGCGGAGGGTAATATCGCATTCGATCGTTCTCGTCCCAGCCGGCGTGATGACCGGCTTCGCATCAACGAACGCATCCGCGTCCGGGAAATTCGCGTAATCGACGACACAGGCCAGCAGCTCGGCATCATGCCGCCGCCGCAGGCGCTAGCAATCGCCCGACAGAAAGGCCTCGACCTCGTGGAGATCTCACCCACGGCCGTGCCGCCGGTCTGCCGAATCATGGACTACGGGAAGTATCAGTATCAGGAGCAGAAACGCGCGCGCGAAGCGAAAAAGCATCAGCACGTCGTCGAAGTCAAGGAGATCAAGTTTCGGCCGAAGGTGGACGAGCACGACTACCAGTTCAAGAAGAATCATATCCAGCGGTTCATCGAAGAGGGCGACAAGGTCAAGGCGACGATTTTTTTCCGCGGGCGCGAAATGGCGCATCCGGAGATCGGCCACAAGATCCTGATTCGCTTGATCGGCGATCTCGCGGAGGTGGCCACGCCTGAAACGAACCCCCGGATGGAGGGCAATCAGATGCACACCATCCTGACGGCGAAAAAAGGTGCGAAACCGTCGAGACCCGCCGTCCCCAAAGCGGTCGCGGCAGCAGAATCAGAGCACTCGTAATGGCGAAACAAAAGCTCAAGACACATCGCGGAGCCGCGAAGCGGTTCACGAAAACGGCGAGCGGCAAATTCAAGCGCGGTCAGTCGTTCAAGCGGCACATTCTGACCAGCAAGACCACGAAGCGGAAGCGCGCCTTGCGCAAAGGCATCATGGTCGCGGAAGCCGATCAGGCGAAGCTGGAACGGATGCTACCGTATAAGTGAAAACAGAACGGACAAGCCGCAGAGACTCAGAGACTCAGAGGATTTTTTTCGAGTTCTCTTGAAAGGCTTTCTCTGTGCCTCTGTGGCTTAGTGCTTTGCGTCGACGGCAAGCGATCAGGGCTTTTCGCTGTCGACTGACAACAACGCGGGCAGATGGTCCGCGACCAAATCCACTCTGGTGGTCCCTGATCGCTGAAGCAGGAGCATCATGCCTCGCGTCAAGCGTGGAACGGTCCGTCGAGCCAAGCGACAAAAGCTCGCGCGTCTCACCAAAGGTTACTTTCAGGGCAAGAGCAAGCTTTACAAGTTCATGCGCGAGTCGGCCGAGAAGGCCGGCGTTTACGCGTATGCGGGCCGCAAGCAGAAAAAGCGCGACTATCGCAGCCTCTGGATTGTCCGCATCAACGCCGCCGCGCGCGAGCATGGGCTCTCGTACAGTGTGCTGATGCGTGGACTCAAGGCCGCCGGCATCACGCTGGATCGCAAAAGCCTCGCGGAGATCGCCGCGCGTGAGCCGGAGGCGTTTGCAGCGCTCGTCGGTCAGGCGAAAGCTGCCACGCCGTCGAGTACGTAGTGACGGGTCTTTAAAGCCGCCAACGACGGAGTGGCGGGTCTTCAGACCCGCCATCAGATGATCCCCATCGACACCTCCATCGCTCCCGATCGCGCGCTCAGCGTCTTCCAAGACGAATTGAGCGGCGTGCGCACGGATGCGGAGCTGCAAGCCCTCCGCACGCGCTGGGTCGGCCGGAAAGGCAGTTGGGTCGCTGCCTATATGGATGCGATCGGCCGGGCATCCCCTGAGGCGAAAAGGACGCTCGGCCGCCTTGCAAATGAGCTGAAACGATCGATCGAAACCGCGATTGCCGAGCGGGAAGCCGCGCTCGCGGCCATGCGGCGGGCGCCGGGATCCGTTGACGTCACGCTGCCGGGTAGAAGACCGGCGATCGGCCATCGGCATCCGCTCAGCCTGGTGCGCGAAGAGGTCCAGGAAATCTTCACCCGACTGGGCTACCAGGTCCTCGAAGGGCGCGAGATCGAGGACGACTACCACAATTTCGAAGCGCTCAACATGCCGGCGGATCATCCTGCGCGCGACATGCAGGACACGCTGTATCTCGCTGAGCCTGTCGCGCCACCGGGCGACTTCGGTCCCCCGCAGGGACCTCCGTCCGCTTCTAGCGGGGACGGAGGTCGGCGCGGCAAAGCGCCATTGACGCCGCAGCCGCTCACGCTGCTACGCACTCACACCTCGGCCATGCAGATTCGCTACATGGAGCAGCACGATTGGCCCGTGCGGCTGATTGTGATTGGCCCTGTCTATCGCCGTGACAATCTCGACCTGACGCACACCCCGATGGTCCACCAGGTCGAAGGCCTCGTCGTGGGTCCCAACATCACGCTCGCAGATCTCAAAGGGACCGTAACGTCGATGGCGGCGGCGCTCTTCGGCGACTCCTCAGGGCCGTCCCGACCCTTCGACGCTGCTCAAGGTCCTGAGCTTGTCGAAGGACGAGCATCGTCGACGGACGACGGCTCTCTCGTGCGATTCCGGCCAAGCTTCTTCCCCTACACGGAGCCCAGCGCCGAAGTCGACATCCGCTGTATTCGCTGCAAGGGCGAGGGCTGTCCCATCTGCAAACGCACAGGTTGGTTAGAGATTCTCGGAAGCGGCATGGTGCATCCTGTGGTGTTCGAGCACGTCGGGTACGACCCCGAGCGCGTCACTGGTTTCGCCTTCGGGATGGGAATCGAGCGCGTGGCGATGCTGAAGTGGGACGTCGAAGACATCCGTCTCTTCTACGAAAACGACCTCCGGTTCCTGGAGCAGTTCGGCTATGGACGGAGCTGAATCGAAGGCGCCGTGAAGGTCCTCCTGTCCTGGATTCGCGATTTCGTCGACGTGCCGGGCACCGGCGAAGAAATCGGCGGCCTCATGTCTCTTCGCGGACTTCCCCTCGAAGGTCTCGAGCCGATTGATGGTCTTCCCTCGCCTCCGTGGAGCAGGCATGAAGGTCCCGACGCGGTCCTCGATTTCGAGGTCACCGCGAATCGGCCCGACTGCCTGTCCATTCGAGGCATCGCGCGCGAAATTGCGACGGCGTACCGCGTGCCGCTGAATTCGCGCCCCGCGCCCCGTTCCAACGCCGACAGGACGTCGGATGCCGGCGTTGCCTCCGAAATCACGGTGACGATCGACGATCCCGACCTCTGCGGACGTTACGTGGCGGGCATGGCCGACGTCCACGTAGCCGCGTCGCCGGAGTGGATGCAGGCGCGGCTGGCCGCCTGCGGCGTTCGGCCGATCAACAACATCGTCGACATCACCAACTACGTGCTCATCGAGCTTGGGCATCCGATGCACGCCTTCGACCTCCGGCGACTGCATGGATCGGCCATCGTGGTGCGCCGCGCGCGATCGGATGAACGACTCACAACGCTCGACGGCAAAGAACGTGTCCTGACAGCCGACATGCTCGTGATCGCCGATGCCGAGCGCGCTTCGGCCATCGGTGGTGTGATGGGAGGCGCCGAGTCGGAGGTCGCCGCCGATACGGCGACGATCGTGCTCGAAAGCGCCTGGTTCAAACCGCAATCCGTGCGTTCGACGAGCAAACGACTCGCGTTGCGCACCGAAGCATCGTATCGCTTCGAACGCGGCGCCGATGTCACGGCGCCACCGGAGGCCATGAGGCGCGCGCTCGAGCTCATCGAGCTCACGGGCGCCGGTCGCGCACGCGGGCCGCTGATTGACTGCCACCCGCGTCCGCACGAACCACGCGAGCTGACATTGGATGCGCCTGCCATCAAGAACCTGCTCGGCATGGACGTGCCTCACGCCGAGGTGACACGCATTCTGCGATCGCTCGGCTTCGAGGTACAGACGCTGGGCAGTTGGCAGGCCTCGCAACCTGACGCAGCTTTGCCGGTCGGTCAAATCGGCCAGGTCTGGCGCGTCCGCGTGCCGCCGTGGCGTGTCGATATCCAACGGAAAGTGGACCTCATCGAGGAGGTCGGTCGCCACTACGGCTTTGAACACCTGGCGGCGACGTTCCCGGCAGTCGAACAGGCGCCGCCTCCAACCGACTCTCGCATCGGTCGAGACAACCGCGTCCGCCAGACGCTGCTTGCAACCGGGTTCAGTGAGGCCATCACGTTTGGTTTTGTCGAACATTCGGTCGCGGCGCCGTACGCAAACGGCGCAGCGGTTGTGAAGCTGGCCAACCCGCTCTCGGAGAAATTTGCCGTGCTCCGGCCAAGTTTATTGCCGGGGCTCGTCGATGCGGTCAGCCACAACCGGAGGCACGGGCGGCGAGACGTTCGGCTGTTCGAGATCGGCACGCGCTTCGCGGCTGCCGGAGAAACTCGCGGCGCGGCGGTTGCCTGGACCGGCCTGGCAGCGCCCGATCACTGGAGCGGTGGACAACGCGAAGTGGATTTCTTCGACGTCAAGGGCGTCATCGAGCAGATCTGCGCGGCGTTGGATGCCGACGCCTCGTTCGTGCCGACGACACGCGAGTACCTCGTGGCGGGACGCGCTGCAGAAGTGCACGCGCGCTCCAGCGTGATAGGCGTACTCGGGCAACTGAATCCCTCGATAGCCGAGTCTCGCGAGCTGCCGATGAGCGACGCGGTGTACGTCGCGGAACTCGATTTGGAATTGCTGTCGCCCGCAAAGTCAACCGCCCTAAGACGCGCCGAGCCGCTGCCGCGATTTCCTTTAATCGTCCGCGACGTGTCGATTCTTGTCGACGACACCTTGTCTGCAGAGACAGTTCGTGGCACGATCCGGGCCGCGGCCCCACCGACGCTTGTCGACCTTCGCGAGTTCGATCGGTATCAGGGTCGCGGGATTCCCGACGGCAAGGTCAGCCTCGCGCTCCGCCTCACATTTCGCGCTGCGGATCGGACGCTCACCGATGCTGAAGTGCACGCCGGGATGGACGCGATCGTCGCGGCGCTCAGAAATAATCTTGGTGCGATACAAAGATAAGTTCCTTTGAAAAACATGGCTACTACGACGAAGACCGCTCCCGCGCTTGAACCCATCGATCGCCTCGAAGAGAAGATCAAGCTGCTCGTCAGCGTCATCGGCCGGCTTCGCGGCGAACAGACGCGCGTTGCCGAAGAAAACGCGCGGCTGCAGCGAGAAGTCGACACGCTGCGCGGGCGTCTGAGCGAGGCGGAAGGCGCCGCCGGAGAGTTGTCGACACTGCGGGACGAGCGCGATCAGATTCGCACCCGTGTGTCTGAGATGCTGCAACAGCTCGACGCGCTCAACCTTTGATCGGGTGCGACAGGTGCGACAGGTGCGCTCGGGTGCCTAGGTGGGGTGCGGTGCGTTGCACTCGTGCACCCGTGCACCGCACCAGCGCACCTGTGCACCGCACCGCACCTGTGAACCTGAGCGCACCCGTCGCACCTGACGCACCTGGCAATGAGTGAGCCGCGAGTCGTTCACATCGAGGTCCATGGCCAGCGCTACCCGATCCGCACCACTCTTGATCCGCGGTACGTTCAGGAGCTGGCGGCGTACGTCGATCGCAAGATGCGGGCGGCAGCCGAAGCATCCCCCTCGAGCGATACCGTGGGACTTGCGGTTCTGACAGCGCTCAACGTCGCCGACGAGTTCTTTCGCGCGCGCGACGAGCGCTCAGGGGAGGTGGAAACCCTCAGTTCGCGCACCGAGGCCCTCGAACGGATCGTTGACCAGGCGCTACAGCTTGCCGGGCACGAACAGTGATCCTGGAGATTTAGGGAAGTAACGCCCAAAATTGGGCAATCTCCCAATTCGGTGCTCGACGACACGTCCGTAATTCCCCGCAGCTTGACCCCACCCTCACGAACCCCTAAGATCGGGATTCCTGCTTTGCTCGTGATGGTTTTCAGGAGGCTTGTCTGAGCCAACGTTAAACCTAAGAGAGTTGCGACAGCCGCGTGGTGTGCACGCCTCCGAGAGAGGAAGCCTGAAGCGCGGTTCTTACAGCGGCTCCACCTGCTATCGCAGGTTCAGCAGACCTCCCCACACGGCAAAGCGGGACCTTTCAAGAACCAGGGGCGTCAGGTGCGTCTGGTGCGCTCGGGTGCTTAGGTGCAGCACGGTGCTTAGGTGCGGTGCTTAAGTGCGGCTCCCGCGTCGGGCAAAATTGCACACGTGCACCGCACCCGTGAACCGCGCCCGCACCTGTGAACCGCACCGCACTTGTGAACCGCACCGCACTTGTGAACCTGAGCGCACCTGACGCACCCAGGCACCTCGTTTCCGAGCTGGGGGAGCGCGCCTTGCTCGCGCGTATCCGCGCGCGGTTGCCTAGACCTCCCACCAGCGTCATCGTCGGTGTGGGCGACGACGCGGCGGTCGTTGCGCCAGCGAGAAACATCCGGCTGGTCCTGACGACGGATGCGCTCGTTGAAGGAGTTCATTTCGAACGCGCCTTTTCGGTTCCGGCGGACATCGGCTATAAAGCGCTTGCGGTCAATCTGAGCGATCTAGCTGCCATGGGCGCGACACCGGAATGGGCGCTGCTGTCATTGGCTTTGCCCGACGACGCGATCGTTGACGAGGTTGAGGCACTCGTAGGGGGCCTGGCAGACCTCGCCAGCAAGGAAAACCTCGCCGTTGTCGGTGGAAACGTCACCCGGAGTCCTGGGCCGCTTGTGATTGACGTCACTGCCGTTGGCTCGGTGCATCCGCGGCGATTCTTGACGCGCAGCGGCGGCCGCCCCGGTGACGATCTCTACCTCAGCGGGTCGGTTGGCGCCGGGGCGGCTGGACTGGAGATGCTCCAGGCGGGTGAGCGGTCCGGAGAGGGCTCCGGTTGCATCGGCCGTTACCAACGGCCGCCAGCACGAGTGCGGCTGGGACGTGCGCTCGCTCACGCGCGCGCCGCGCGCGCAGCAATGGACCTGAGCGATGGACTTGCCGACGCGGTTCGGCAGGTTGCGCAAGCCAGCGGCTGTGGGGCTGAAGTGATCGAATCGGCGCTGCCGATTGCCGAGGCAGCGAGGAAATGGTGGGACGCGCGCGGCGTTGATGCGGTGCGCGCGGCACTCACTGGTGGTGACGACTACGAGTTGCTCGTT
>DASPWV010000202.1:0-2647 GCA_035637635.1 Vicinamibacterales bacterium
GCGCGGAGTACACCAGGGCCGCGCCTGCGTTGACGGCGATCGCCACGCCGAGCGCTTCGACGATGTCTTCCTTGGTCGCTCCGCGTTTCAGCACCGCGTCGTCGGGCCGGACAATCGGATCACCTCGATGGCACGATTCTCAACACAAGTGAATTGAGGGGTGAGATGGCATCCTCCGCTGTAACCGAGCTGCATGTGGTATTTGGCGCGGGCCAGGTAGGGCAGCCCCTCGCCCGGCTTCTGCTCGACGCCGGCAAACGAGTGCGAGTGGCAAAAAGGTCGCCCGGAGGCGTGCCGCCGGGGGCCGATGTGATTCAGGGCGACGCAACCGATGCAGCGTTTTGCGCTGATGCTGCTGAGGGTGCGGCAACGATCTATCACTGTATGAATCCGCCGTACGACACGCGGCGATGGGCTGAACTAGTACCTCGCTGGATGGACAACCTCATCGCAGCAGCGCGGCGGAGCGGCGCTCGCCTGGTGGTGCTCGACAACGTCTACATGCTTGGTCGGCCAGGCGGTCGGCGGCTCGATGAAGACTCACCCGTAAACCCGAATAGTCGCAAAGGGGAAATCCGTGCCCGTGCCGCCGAGCGCCTGTTCGACGCGCATCGTCGTGGCGAGCTGTTGGCCACTGCCGGACGTGCGTCGGATTACTATGGCCCCGGCGGCACGCTCACGCACGTCGGCGATCAGTTCTGGCGGCCGGCGCTCAAAGGCCGACGCGCGTGGGTGCTCGCCAACCCTGACGCGGTGCACACCTATCACTACATTCCGGATGTCGCGGCTGGTTTGATGACCCTCGGCGGCGCAGCGGCCGATGTCTACGGCCAGCCGTGGATGCTGCCGTGTGCACCGGCAGAGACGATGCGGACACTCGTCGCGAGGTTTTCGCGGGAATTGGGTCGCGAGATCAGGCTTGCGGTGGCGCCCCGCTGGCTCGTGAAGGCAATGGGAATCTTCGTTCCGTTGGTGCGGGAAGTGGAAGAGATGTCGTACCAGTGGGATGAGCCGTTCGTGATCGATGATCGGCGGTTTCGTCAGCGATTCCAGCAGCAACCGACCGACGTCGACGAAGCGGCACTGGCGACAGTGCGTTGGGCTCGACAACATTACGCGACAGGTCACGGAGGCGGTTAGTCAGAGCCGAGACCGACAGATTCCTCGTATTGAAACTTCAGCGCGGGTGGGACAGATGGTAGAAGGCAATCGCGATGATCGCTGCCGTCAGACCGCCGCGGCGTCCAAACCGCACGCTGGCGAAGACGATAGGCAGGTAATACAGGTGCTGCACGGGAGCCTCGCCCGTCACAGCATCAAGTGCCAGCACCAGCAACAGCGCACCGATGATGACCGCTGCCGCCCATCCGGACGATAGTGGCCGATTCGGTGCGATGAGGCTGGTCGAGGCGCGGCCGCCCGTGAGACGCATGTGCGTTAGATCTCGCCATCGTACTGCACGTGCACGTAACGACCCAGCCGCGCGCGGCCTGCTTCGTCCATGCGGCGCGCCGTTGGCGCCACCGACGGCCAGCGACACCGACGATCGCGAGGCCAAGCAGCGATAGCGATGCCGGTTCGGGAACCGGACTGAAATGGCCAACCGCCACGTGGGTCACACCAGGCAGAGGCCGGTCGATACCTGGAACCGACGAACACTCGGGCGCTCCCGGTGGATTCAATTCCCAGCACGGTCCTAACGTGAATCCGGTAAAGAATTCACCCTGCGTCGCGCGAAAGCCGCGGAATTCCAGATTTCCAGCCAGGGAATCCGCCACGCGCAGATCGCGGTACAGGTACGTCGCAAGATTCGTCGTGATCTGTATGCTCACGGTGGGGTTCTGGCCAGTACCGGTTTGCGCGACGCCTACATCGAACCCGAACAGTGTGTACTCTGGCGCAGTCGCGATCAGCCCGCGCAGGTAAAAGAAGTTGAGGCTGCCGACCAGCGTGTCAGGTGTCTTTGTAAAAGGAGTCTCCGGTCCCCAAGTGAGAGGCTCGATTCCGGTATACGTGACATCACCACGCGTGAATCCGAGCCCCCAATTCGGCATGCCATACCACGGGCCGAAGTCGTTGAAATCCGAGTTGTAGGCGATCGATCCGACCGCGTCGAAGGCTTGGCGATTGTTCAAAGTGATGACGCCTGCATGGGCGGTCGTCGGCTGGAGAGCTGCGAAGGTAAGAAGAACACGTACGAGGCTTTTCACGTTTTGGGTCTTTCGACTCTGAACCTGGACTCGTGTCCCGGCGTCCGCGGCCGAAGGATAGTACAGATCGCGTGAACGCAAACGTCAACCGGTTTGCGACACTCACGTCCCGGGATTGCGTCGAGCTCATCAAGTCCCGCGTTTGCTCCACGGCACATCGCCACCGCGCGCCACCGCGAATGCGCGATTGATGCGGGCAGCGCGCACGTGAATAAGCGCCGCGAAGCGCTCGGCTCGCGGCTCGCCGAGCCGCTTCCTGACCAGCGACTATCTACGAGCGGCACGGCAAATGGGTTCCGTGGGTGCAGGCCTGCGCCTTCATTCGTGACGCAATACCGCCATCGGATCGACGCGCGACGCGCGGCGCGCCGGAAGATAGCCCGCGGTGAACGCGACGAGCAGAAGCAGCAGGCACGTGATCGTGTACACCGCCGGAT
>DASPWV010000203.1:0-3361 GCA_035637635.1 Vicinamibacterales bacterium
TGTGGTACTTCGGGTCGTTGCGCGTGTCGCGCGTGCAGACGGCGATCGGGCGGATCGACAAGCAGCTGAATGACATTCGCACGTATTTTCCGGATCGACAGCTGTTCAACAACGGCGCGAAGGGTTATCAACCATACGTGAAGGTCACGAGCCGCCTCGGCACGGGCCATGAGCTGGCGACGATCTTCCAGCGCGACCGGCTCAATGGGCAGCCGAACTGGGAGTGGTATTTCGACCCGATCGATGCCTACTCGAACGGCGGCAACTTGTACAGCGCCAAGCTGACGTCGGCCTGGACCTCGAACGTTTCGACCACCTTCAGTGTTGGATACAACGACAAAGGGGGCGCGAATCCCGACACGTACCGCGCATTCGGCTTTACCGGAACCGGCCCGCGTATCGAAGTGTATGAAGGCTCTCGCCTTGCGAGCGGTCTTCGCACCGGCAACTCTTTGATTCTCGAGGGTGGCAATCTGGATTACGAAGGATACGCGCCGGCGTCGCTCTGGATGGCTCGCGGCGATCTCACCTGGTTCAAACAAGGCCTGGCCGGCTCTCATGAGATCCAGACGGGCTTTTTCATGGAGCCGCGCAATACGTACGACTCGGTCCGTCACTACCTGAACGACGGCTTCGTCCTGGAGCGATACACGACGACAGACTCCGGACGGCTCCAGCCCTTCTACCGGCAATACGCGAGTCCGCTGGATATCACGACGCGTATCGCGCGGGACAGCGACTACGGACTTTATCTGCAGGACGGCTGGAAGCCGAACGGCCGCCTCACGGCAAACATCGGCCTGCGCGCCGATTTCGTGAAGCGTGTCGACCACGTCTTCAACATCACCCGTGAGTCAGCCTGGACGATTCAGCCGCGCTTCGGCTTCACCTACCTCGTGACCTCCGATGCGCGCAACGTGTTGCGAGGCAGCTGGGCGCGGCTGGGTGAACAGGTCATGGGACGCGATGCCGTCACCACGTTCGGGGCGGACAATACGGTCTCGTTCCGCCGCGAGTACGACAACAATCTGAACGGGATCTTCGGTGAGACCGGTGAGGTCGTTCTCTTGCCAGCGAGCACGACGACGATCGCCGGCGAGCAGATCGATCCGAATCTGCATCAGCCGTATCTCGACGAAGCGATCGTCGGGTTCAGAAAGCAGTTCGGCGGGCAGATTGGCCTCGACGCTGCCTACGTGAATCGCGCGTACAGCGACATGTGGGCCGAGGTCGAGATCAACGGCTTCTGGCCAAGCGAGCCCGGACTGCCGTTTGGCGGCTGGGGCCGCATCGATCCGAATCGCGGCGAGATCCTCCGGCAGACGAATAACAGCTGGAGCAAGTTGAAGTACCAGGCGGTGGAGATCACCCTCACCAAGAACATGTCGAATGGCTTCCAGTTCATCGCCGGGTTCAACCGTCAGTGGCACAAGATGACGGGCACGTGGAATCCAACCGATCGCGCCGCGTTCATCCAACCCAACGCGTTCGCGAACAACAAGAACCTCTACATGCCGCGCGGCAACAACGACCGAAACTCGTTGCCTGACACCGGCAACGCGTTGAGCTACGGCCCGACCTGGATGAAATACCGCATGAACTTCGGCGGCGTGTGGCGTGCGCCGGGTGCGATAACCGTCGCCGGCAACGTGACGGTGCAGGCAGGGCCGTGGTCCGGCGCCATCCTAATGCAGCTGCCGGCGGCGGATCCGATCTATGGACCAGCGACGTTCACGCTGCCCAACGGCACGACGCAAGCGAATCCGCTGGCCACGCGCAACCGGTTCGTCTACAGCACGCGCGGTGAAGGCCAGGTGCAGGCGCCGGCGATTACCGCTGTCGGAGTGAAGGTCGGCAAGGTCGTCAAGTTTGGCGGGCGCGAGGTGGAAGTGGCGGGCAATATCTTCAATCTGCTGAACGCGGGGGACTTCACGCAGTTCACGTATAACAGCGCGTATCAGAGCTGGAGCACCAACTTTCTGCAGATGCGCAATCGACAGGCCGCTCGCGCATTCCAGCTGACAACGGTGCTTCGCTTCTAAGCGCGAGCTGCCGGTTGATCCAGGCTGACGGCTCTCGGCTTTCGGCAACAGGCTGCCGATCGCTGAAGCCGTCAGCCGCAGGCCTCACCAGGGGCGAAGCACACAATGTGCGCCGCCGCGCCACTCTTACCGGCTGGCGCGCACCACCACTCCCAGCCGGTCGACGAGGCGCCGGACGGAGCTTGGGGTGTCACTGGGAAAGTGCACGTTCCACTCGCTGAATTGAACGGCCACCGTGGAGATGCTGTCCCGTCTGGTGGGCGACATGTATTTGGCGCGTTCGATTCCCTGCGCCAGATCACGCGCCGACGCGATGCGCTCGCCCAGCAATAGCAGCGCGATAGCTTGAGTCGACGGCTCGATCCGGAGCCGTACGGCGTGTCGCCACGCTTCTGTGATGACAGCGGCGTCAACGAGCGGTGCCACACGCACGAGAAGCGGCAATCGCCGATCGCCGCCGCCGAGACTCATCGGCATGCGACGATCGCCGCGTGGAATGCACACCAACTCGAACCCGGGTGCAGTAGAAAGAGCGCAGTCGCCCATGACAATCCGGATCGCGTCGATCACGGGCGTCAGCGAAGCGCGACGCATGATGTCGTCACGCCCCGTACGTTCCTTCTCGAACCCGCCGGATTCTGGCGCGGCGTGAAGCTCCGGCTGAATCTCGTCCCGCGGGGCCTCGGCCGGCACCGGAGCGGCCTCCACCTCAATTGGTGATGGAGGCGCGTCCGCTGGTCCGGCGCTTGCCAACGCGGCGTCGTACTTCATCCGGGTATCGGTATGCGTCAGCGTCCGATAGGCGGCGGTGAGCTCCGCCGCGCGAACTTCCGCAAGCTCCTGAAATTCTCGACCGAGGTGCAGGACTTTATCGGGATGGTAGAGCGCAATCTGACGCAGGAACGCCTTCCGGATGGCATCGGCGTCTGCTGAGGGTTCAACGGCGAGTAAATCGTAGAGGTTCTTCACGGTGGCGAATCACAGCGGGAAAGAGTCGACGCTCAAACTGGTAATGCCTTCTTGAATTCTGTGACGTTGCGCATCGATCCACATGCTTTACGGTTGCGAATGTGTTTCGATGGGGACTGCGCCGTGTTCCGGGCGCAGTAGGGGCAGAATGTCCAACCCGGCTCCATTGCGCGAGCGCAGCCAGGACAGGAGTCGCTCAACCGCTTGCCGCAGGTGGGACAGACGATGAAATCCGACCCGACGGTTGCGCCGCAGCCCGAACATGCCGTGTCCGCGGCTTGTACCTCCGAAACGACACGCAGCAGTTCTTCGGGTGTGGTGAGGCCGGCCTTCACTTTGGCAAGAGCATC
>DASPWV010000204.1:0-3972 GCA_035637635.1 Vicinamibacterales bacterium
GCCGCCCCTCCACCACCACCGACAGTGAAGGAGGGCCAGCCCATGCCGGACTTCACGCTGCCCTACCTCGAACCTGCGCCCGACGGCGGCCGCCCGACGACCAAGACAGTGAAACTGTCCGACCTCAAAGGCAACGTTGTCGTGCTCGCGTTCTTCCCCGCGGCCTTCTCGCCGGGTTGAACGACTGAAATGTCCCGGTACCGGGACAATTACGCGCAGTTCAACGCCAACCAGGCCAAAGTTCTTGGCGTCAGCGTCGACTCGACCTGGGCCAATCTCGCATTTCGCCAGCAGATGAAACTGGATTTCCCGCTGGTGAGCGACTTCAAGAAGGACTACTCACGTCAGCTCGGCGTTCTCGACGAGAACTCCGGCACCGCCCGCCGTTACACGTTCGTGATCGACGAGGCGGGCATATTACGGCACATCGACGCCGCGCAAGCGGCACTGGATCCGGCAACCGCTATCGGCGCCTGCGCGCTGATCAAGAAAAAAACCGGCAATTAGAGCGCGCGGGCGACGCACGCGCCGCCCTTTTTGAAAGCGCACATGACCAAGGGCGACACGCGTCGCCCTTGCCCTCTCTCCTTCCCACATATCTGTTTTTTGGCTGGTCCCTCTTGAATCAATCTTCCGCGGAGATGTATTCTGCGCTCGGTGGACCTCCGCCAGCTCGAGATCATCCGCGCGATCGCTGAGACCGGTTCTTTCACCGCTGCCGGCAACAAGCTGCATGTGTCTCAGTCCGCCATCAGCCGTCAGATCCTGCTGCTCGAAGAGGAGCTCAAGGAGCCCGTCTTCCTTCGTGTGGGACGCCGCATCCGGATCACACCGGCCGGCGAGTCTTTGCTGCAGTTATCGCATCGCGTCTTTCAGGATCTGAAAGACACGATCTCCGGCATCACCGACAGCCAGGAATCACTTCGGGGCCAGATTCGGCTGCTCGGGGGCATGACGGTTTGTTTGTATGTCTTTCCGCAGCTTCTCGCTGAGGTCAAGCGGCAGCATCCCGACGTCGAGCTCAAACTCGTGACCGGCGGTTCCGAGCGTCTCATCCAGCATCTGCGTGCGGGGACGGGGGATCTTGCGTTTCTCACGCTGCCGGTCGACCAGGCGGATCTGGTGACCGTTCCCACGATGCAGGAAGAGTTGCTGGTCGTGACGGCGGCCAAGCATCCCCTCTCGCGCAAGCGCAAGATTCTCCCGCAGGATCTGGTGCGGCAGCCGTTTGTGTTGTTCGAGCCGGAATCGAACACGCGGCGGGTCATCGACGAGTTCTTCATGACGGCTCGGGTCGAGCCGCAAATCGTGATGGAGACGGAAAACGTCGAGATCATCAAGGCCATGGTCCGCACCGGGATTGGAATCAGCATCATTCCGTTCCAGGCGGTGTCGAGGGACGTCAGCAGCGGTCATCTCTTCTGCGCGCGAATCGAAGGGCGCGCGCTCGTGCGGGAGACGGGCTGGGTGTACCCGAAAATGAGCCGCACGCCGCGAGCGGTGCAGGAGGTGATTCGCGCGTTCGAGCGGGTGAAACCGAAGCTGCGGCTGACGCCGTAACGTGGGTCGTGAGCTGTGGGTCGTGGGTCGTTGGACTCTCAAGTCTCAAGCCCCACTATGATTCAGCCTCATGGATCCGATTCGATCATTCTATTTTCGAATACGGGAGCGGCTCGTTACGATTCTCTGCGAGGCACCCCATGAACGATCGTGAGCATGTCATCTCCGTTGTCTTGAACAACGAAGAATGGAAGGCGTTTCTCCAGATCCAGCCGGAGCCCGTGACCTGGTTGAAGGCGCGGATACAGGAAAGAATTGCCGCCGAGCGCCCGGCGGGACAGCAGACGGAAGAGCGGAAGATCTCGGCGGCGGAAACGTCTTCGTACGTCGACCGGACCTTCCACCTCCGCTAAAGCGACGGCGACACTCGCGGAGCGCGCCGGCGTGCACGAAGGATCACGTCCGCGATTGTCCGCGCGGCCAGGTTGCACTCCGCACGTTCAAATCAACGAGCCGTCGGCTGCTTGAGTGTGTACGACGTTCGCGACCAGATGTTCAGCCCTTCCCGCTTCACCTTCACTTCAATCTTGCGCGTTCGCTTCAACGGATCGGGGTTGGTCGAGTAGTAGCCGAGCATGTAGTAATCGCTCGTCTCGTTGTCGATGCGCTTCAAGGCCTTGTTGAAATCGTTCTGATTGACCACGGCAATGCCGCCGGTCTCGTCCGCGAGAACGCGGAGACTGTCCTGCGTTTTGCGCACGTACTCGCCGTACTCCACCGGATCGAGCTGCTCGTCGAGGTCGCTGCCGGCAACCAGCCCGCGCGGATCGATTGTGTAAATGGTCGCGTTGGCGCGATTCGCGGTCCGCGTGATCTCGGCGAGCTCGCGCGCGAGGTCCGCGTCGGCGAACTGTGCGCCTTTGTTGAACTGATCGCGGTCCTGCTGCCCTTCTTCGCGCGTCTGCCCGAAGCGGCCGCCGAAGACCGGGTCCTCTCCGAGTCTCGACTGGTTGAAGGGGTCGAAATCGTACCCGTTGCTGACCCAGACGACCGCCTTGCGACGACTGCCTATCCGCTCGATCTGCCGCAGGATGTCGTACGCCGTTGAAAAGGCGACGTGCGCGCGGTATCGAACCTCGGTCGGCCCTTCAGCGCCTTCCGGTCCCTGAATGATGTCCGACGGCTTCAAGCCGTTGCCCGTGATCTTCTTGATGGCGTCGTCGAGGATCTTGCGATCG
Source organism: Vicinamibacterales bacterium (assembly GCA_035637635.1). Classification (GTDB taxonomy): domain Bacteria; phylum Acidobacteriota; class Vicinamibacteria; order Vicinamibacterales; family UBA2999; genus DASPWV01. Next base: position 2,739 of record DASPWV010000204.1, read on the forward strand.
TAGGTTGGGTCGATGGCAAGCGACGAGGGACCCGTGGAGACGATCGAAAACATGTCGCCCTCGTGTACCAGCGTGGTCGAGATCTTCTTGAAGAGGTCACGGATGCGACCCGTGTTTCGAAAATCGAGATGCAGATCGTCCACGATAATCAGGAAAATGCGGCCGGCGGCATCGTTCCTCGGGCGCGACGGCGGAAGAATGATCCCCTCTTGCGGCGGTGGCGGCGGTGGCGCAAGCAGGTTGTGAACACGACCGCCGTGAACCAGCGAAAACGAAGCAATCTGCTGCTTCACGCCATCTTCGAAGATCTCGAAATCGTCTTTGGATAGATCGGCGATGAACTGGTCCTGTGCGTTGCGGACGATGGCGTCCATGTTGACCAGATCGATGTTCACGCTGAAGTCCGGCCGGCGCTGCGGATCCTGCTTGGCAGGTTGGGCGGCGTCCTGCTTGGCCGGCGGTGCCGGCGGCGTGCCGTTCTGACCGGCTTGCGCGGCCAACACGGCTCCCAGACCGAGCGCGAGAATCAGGCCGGAACCGAGACGGAATCGCTGGTGCAGCATCTTGACAGTATAAACGGTTCGGTAGGCGGAGTGAGTCGGGTTAGTCTGGTGGTTCGGTCTGTCGAGCAGCGCCAATCGTGGGCGTAAATAATCCGCGCTGTCTTCTGCCACTCTCCCCGATTCGCTTGGCTGCCCCCTTACCTGACCTACCCGACTAACCAGACCTGCGATAGCATCCTGCTATGCGAATTGCCGTCGGCGCCGACCACGCGGGCTTCGAGCTCAAACGTGATTTGGCCGGCGCGTTGGCGCAGCAAGGCCACGAGATTTTGGATCTCGGCACGCACTCCAGCGCGCCCGTGGACTATCCCGACATCGCCGAAGCCGTCGCCATGGCGATTCGAAACGGCCAGGTCGATCGCGGCATCATCTTCTGTGGCAGCGGCGCCGGAGTAGCGGTCGCCGCGTGCAAGTTTCCCGGCGTCCGCGCCGCGGTATGCCACGACTGTTACACGGCGCGGCAGGCCGTCGAGCACGACGATGTCAACGTGCTCTGCCTCGGAGCGCGTGTCATCGGGCCAGCGCTCGCGCGCACGCTCGTCGAAACGTTTCTTGCCGCCGGGTTCAGCGCCGAAGAGCGCTTCATGCGGCGGCTTGCCAAAATCGACGCGATCGAATCGAGATTCACGCGAGAATAACAAACGGAAGGGTTCAAGGGTTCAAAGGTTCAA
>DASPWV010000205.1:0-3363 GCA_035637635.1 Vicinamibacterales bacterium
CAGGTGCAGCGCGTCACCGGATCGGAGGACGACCGTGCTCGGAATGTCGAGGACCGCCGTGCGGGCCTTTTCCAGCAGCTCAGACGTCACACCAAACCACTGCCACACGCCGTTCTGCTCGTCCTCCTCGAACTCCTTCAAGATCGCCGTCATCTCGCGGCGAGTCACGTGGTGTTCTCTGACGTGTCGCTTGAGGATCGAGGCAAATTCCAGCCGTGCCAGTTCACACGAAGCGAGGCCGTCGGCACCATACGCCACGGCTCGGACTCGATCCGCCCCTGGCTCATTGAGGTAGCACTTGGCGATGTACGCCGCGTCGAAGTAGATCACCGATCCTCGCGCAGCTCGGACTGGTACACAGCGGAATCGACCGGGACCTTCGACCGTTTGCGTATCGCTGCCTCGCGGTTGGGGAGAGGCCGGCCGGTCATGGACCCGTCAAATGGCTGAAGCGCCGCGACGCGGCGACCGCGATCGGTGACCACGATGGGACCCCGGCTCGCAGCATGGCGAACCCACCGGCCGGTCTTCAGGTGCAGTTCACGGATGGAGATCGTCTTCATGTGCACATTGTGACACATTTCCTTCCACAGAGGGATCGATTCTCACGCCACCGACAAGCCGGGCCTTGTCCTGACGTTCAACGTCGAGGTTGGGCTCTTCCTGCGCGCTCTAGGAGTTCGCGGCGTCTAACGCCTCCCCTGGCGGGCTGGCGTCTTCAGGCCACGGAGGAAGCGCATGGCCCAACGAAAACTCCACACCGCGTGGCAGTGGTTGCGCCGTACAGTATTTCGAATGAAACGGAAGCCCGACGTCTACGAGTGCAAGCTGCGCGAGGTGTTCTGGGAAGGCGATCGCGAATTGGCGATCAGAGTCGCTCGGGTGTGCGTTCTGTTCGAGGACCTGCGGCTCGAATATATCGGCTCACGGGCGACCGAGGACCTTCCGCTCGACGCATTGAGCAGGCAGTACCGCAAGTTCTATTTTCTGCGCCGGTCGCTCGTGAGCCTGGACGAATTCTGCGGCGCGTTGAACCGGTTGAATGAGGTCAAAGCGTGGAAGAAGTACGTCGAGAGCCATGACGACAAGCGACGCCGGAAAATGTGGGTGGACGCCGTGAAATTCTTCAACGCGAAGAAGAAACGGATCGAGACCATCCGCGGGGACATCGGTGGCCACTTTCCGGAAAGCGCAGCGAAATGGTCGGTCGAACGGCTGCACGAGGATACGACAGGTGCGCTTCAGATCGATTACGGCGACAAGACGGCCGACGCGAAATTGCCGTTCGCGACCGAACTCGTGGCGAGCGTGATCTTGCGGACCGCGCGCGAGCAGGAGTTGCCGGACGACGAGATGAAGGCCTTCATCAGCGGCATCTTCGACGACGTAACCGATGGATGGCAGCATGCGGTCGACGCCGTCCATGTGGTGGTCGCCGGATACCTTATGCCGCGCTTCCGCGAATGACCGCGTCTTCCGATCCTTCGCGGCCGTCCCGACCATCAAAGGCGCGGTGCCGTTCTTCAAGTACTTGGCGCCGGCTGAGAGCGCTGATGGAGGTTTTGGTGAGCCAGATTTCACCAGTTGGAAACCCATTGACAAGCTGCTGCGTCAGTTGGATGCCCTTAGGCGCGCCGCGTAGTTCGAGTCCCGGTTTCCCAGGCGTTTGGGATTCGACACCGTGCAATCGCCACTGGTCTGACGTCGTCGAGGTTCGATCTCGATCGTTCCAACGCGCAACGCGAAATGCCGCCAGAGAATACCCGCGTTGAAGAACATTGAGAATCTCGACAGGCGGGCGCGTCGACGTCGATCACCGGTTGAACATCGCGCAATCAGCACGTTCTGTGTGATGCCGACACACAGGATCGCCATGATTTGACATGCTGCATTCGTAGCAGTATGCTACGTTCGTAGCACATAGGCAGGAGATCCAAGTCCCTACCGACCGAAAGACTGACCCGGCGCGAGCGCGAGATCATGGACGCGCTGTTCGCTCTGGGCGACCGTGGATCCGTCGAGGACATCAGGGGAAGACTTACTGATGCGCCGAGTTATTCGGCGGTTCGCGCGATGCTGGTGAAGCTTGAGGCGAAAGGCTTCGTGAAGCATCGAGAAGAAGGCCTCCGGTATGTGTACGTTCCCACGACCTCACGCGCGACCGCGCAACGCAAGGCGCTTCAGAAGCTCGTGCATGTCTTCTTCAGCGGTTCGCCCAGTCAGACGGCGACTGCGCTGCTCAAGCAGGAAAACTGGTCGGACAGCGAGATCGAGGCATTGCGTGCCGAGATCGAGCGAGTCCGTAAGAACCGGAGGCAATGATGCTCTCAACGATCGCGCAAACGGTGATCCTGCTCTCGCAGTCGATCGAGTTGTCCATTCTGGCAAAAGCGACCGTCATGCTTACACTCGGCTTGGCCGTGGCGCGATTCGCGGCTCGGGCGCCAGCGTCGGTGCGGCATCTGCTGCTGACCGCCACGTTTGCCGCCCTGATCGCGCTTCCGCTCGCAGCAGTCACCGTTCCAAGCATGGTCATTCAGGTTTCCGTCGCAAACGCGGACGGCCCCATCGCGGCCCCTTCGGCGACATCGTTGTCCGAACGTCCTCTCGCGCCAGCAACGGTCAGTGTTCAGGCACAAGGAACGCAGCGCGCAGGCGTCAATGCGACGCTCTGGCCCTCGGCCGTCCGCTGGGGGTGGCTCATGGGTGTCGCAGCTCTATGCCTGTCGCTTGGCGTCGCATTCGGCCGTCTTCGACGACTCCAGCGCGACGGTCTGCCGTTGCCCGAGGTCCAAGGGTTTGTTGAATCGCTGGCGCGCCAAGCTGGAATCCGCCGGCATGTTGACGTACTCGAGCACGAAAGCATCGCGGCCCCTCTGACGTGCGGTCTGTGGCGTCCCGTGATTCTGCTGCCCTCCGATGCGCACAGGTGGAACGAGGCCGATTTTCGGCGCGCCATCGTGCATGAGCTCGAGCATGTTCGACGCGGCGACTGGTTCATCCAAATGGCGGCTCGGACCGTGTGCGCGTGTTATTGGTTCCACCCGCTGGCGTGGATGGCGCTACGCCAAATGTGTCTCGAAGCGGAGCGCGCCTGTGACGATGCGGTTGTCCGAAGCGAAGAGCGGACTGACTATGCCGATCAGCTAGTGTTGCTCGCCAGGCGGCTGTCCGCGACTCACGTGCCGGCGATGCTCGGCATGGCGAACCGAAGCGATCTGTCCGCGCGTGTGGCCGCGCTGCTCGATGATCGCCAGCGGAGGGGTCGCGCCGGTGCGACCGCTGCGACCGCGGCCATGCTCGCCGCCAGCCTCGTGGTCGTGACGATCGCGCCCGTGCGTGCCATCGCGAGACCTAATGTGG
>DASPWV010000206.1:0-4838 GCA_035637635.1 Vicinamibacterales bacterium
CACCACGATGCAGGTCAGCGAGCTCATGATGTCGGTCAATTCGGGACCAATGAAATTCGAGACGAACAGCTGCATGCCGGCAAACGAGAGACCGCAGGCGACCACTGCCGGCAGCACTTCGAGCATGCGCTTGTAGCCGGCCATCACCACGATGAGATAGGCGGGAATCACCACGGAGATCATCGCGCAGAGTCGGCCGACCATGCCGCTCAGCGCCAGCACCGGCAAGCCCGTCACATTCGCGAGCGTGATCACCGGAATGCCAATCGATCCGAACGCGACGGGTGCCGTGTTGGCCAGCAGGCAGATGCCCGCCGCGTAGAAGGGATTGAAGCCGAGCCCGGCGAGCATCGCGCCAGACACCGCGACCGGCGCGCCGAAGCCGGCGGCGCCTTCGATGAATGCGCCAAAGGAGAAGGCGATGAACATCGCCTGAAGGCGGCGGTCGTCGGTCAGGCTGCCAACTGAATCCTTGATGATTTCGAACTTCCCGGTCTCGACCGCGAGACGATAGAGCATGATCGAGCTGAAGACGATCCACGCGATGGGGAACAGTCCATACGCCGCGCCGTAGAGCGTCGAAAGGATCGCCAACTGCGCGGGCATCCCATACACGCCAAGCGCGAGGAGCAGCGCCGTACCGAGGGCAGATAGCGCCGCCATCCAGGACGGCCTGCGCCACACCCCCAGCATGAGGAAGAGCACCACGATCGGCACCGCGGCGACCAGCGCCGACGCGCCCAGGTTTCCTGCAATCGGTTGATAGTTGTGCTGCCACATTGATGCGACCCTCGAGGTTGAGTGCCGGGGGAGTATATATGATGAGCTCGCTTGCGCCTTGTCAGGCTGCGCCCGGCTGCCCGCTCTTTTCGCATTCCCAAGTAACGGCCTTGACGAAGCATCGCCGTTTTCAGGAGGTGATGTGTGCGGAACGGCGGGACGTTCGAGGACGATGACGCCCGCCTTCGCTCGGTGCTACGTTGGCGAGTTGCGGCGCGGCTGGCCTGACGCGTCCGTTGTTAGGTGGCGGCTGAATCCGTCCAAAGAAGCCGGCGACCGGCCATGCCGACCGCGAGCACCGCTGCCGTTACGCGGACCCACTCGATCGATGCGAGCGGCTGCCAGATGGACCAGAGCGGCGAGGCGGCATTCAGCGGCACGGTAATCGGCCACGGCGCCGTGCCGAGAATGAGCGCGGCGAGGAGGTCGAACCGCCGCTCGGAGCAGAACAGCGCCGGTCGTTCCCAGCGACGCCGCGCTGCGACCACGCGTTGTGCGATGTGGGACAGCGACGTGACCACGAAGAGCGTCATGAAGAACGGATCCTCGACGCCGAAGAACACGTACCAGAACCGGACGACGAGTGCCGTTCCGAGCAGGAGCGTGACGATGTCGGCCGCGTAGAGCCGCAGCCACGCACGAGTGGTTTGCTCCGACAATTCTGTCGTCGAACCGATCACTCTCGTCACGCTCATGCCGAGCGACGAAGCTGCAATCAGCGAACCAAAAATGAATCTGGCTAAGTCCTTCAAATACAACGCGACCACAAAAACAGGGTGGCGATTGGCTGACTTTTATCCCGAAAGGGGAACCAGTCCACGCCATTCCTGATTACACAATCAGCATGAATCAGCATGACGGATTTGACCGGTGGTTACGGCTGCGGACCGCGCCTCGCGTGAAGTCGGCCTCCGCGCTGTGCGCTTCCGCCTTCGCGCTGTCGCGCTCCGGCGGGACAAGTCGATGAACATCCTTCGCCTGGACCGCGGGCGCAGGTTAGTTGATTTGCCCTCCGAAGCTCGCGCTGTGATCAGGCGAACGAAGGATGGTGGCGAGGGACAGAATCGAACTGTCGACACTACGATTTTCAGTCGAAGAAAAGGAGGCAACCGGGGGCAGCAGAAAACCGCTGCCCCTGTTTTTATTGGGGTTTGTGCATACCCGAGACCACCTGAACCAACCCTCAGCCGCTACCGATTGTCACCCGTTTGTCACCCAAGTTCTTCATGCTGCAAAGTTCTCTTCGGACTACATTCGCGAGCTTCTTCGAGGTACTCAAGGTCGCGGGTCACGGCCGGCTGCCGTGTGGATGCGACGCCGCGCCTCCGACCATGGAATCGTCGGGGCCGTACCGGCGTCGACTCGATCGAGCCGTGCGCGAATCTCGGCAGACCACGCCGCTTCAGCGTCGGCGTCTACTTCGCCTTCGAGACTTTGAATCAGCTCGCCAGCGAGCGCGGCTCGCTCTTCGTCAGAAAGTCGAAGAGCTTCTAGCAGGAGCTGCTTGGCGTCCATACCGGACATTATGGCCCAATCACGGAGGGCAGCACTATGGAGTTTGACCCTCGCGACGACTACGACTCACGCGACGACGAACGCTTCGGCCCGAACAGTCAGCGCCGAGGTGGTCCTGACAACGATCGCGACTGGGACGACTGGAGGCAACCCGAGGTCGCGTCGCGCGACCGGGACGACGAGGCGCGCGATCTCGGCCGAGGCCCTGGCGACTCAAGGCAATCGAGCGGCGACCATCACGGAAATGATCCGCGTGATGATGCCCGCTGGCACGACCGCGACCGCGGTTACGATCCCCGGGATGTGTTCACACGTCACCTGGAGTTACCGCGAGGACGCGAGCGCGAGATCGTCCGCGATCGAGATCGCGAGTACAGGTTGCGCGGCTCAGAATCGCGCACGCTCGCAACCGTCGGAGCGTTTCGAGTGGTCTCCAGTCGTGATCTCCGAGACCACCACGATCGTCCGGCTGATCCGCGTTCGGGCGACGTTCGTCATCTCCGGGAGCAGGGATTGGTTGAGGCGATTCTGGTCCCCGGCTCACGCGACTATGCCGTGTCGCTGACGAACGACGGCCGGGGCCTGCTCGAGAGCCATCGTGATCGCGACAGGGAGGGCCGCCAGACCTTCTACGCGGGCATCAAACGCGAGCGGGAGCTCGAACATGACGTCCAGGTTTATCGGGCGTTCGAACGCGAAGCGGAGCGCCTGGAGGAGCTCGGCGCGCGGATCGATCGGGTGATCCTGGACTACGAGCTCAAGCGCGACTACCAGCAATGGCTGCACGCGCATGATCGCGACCGCGAGGATTATGACGGCCACCCCGATCGCAACCCACACGAGATCGAGGAGTGGGCCCGCGAACACGACCTGCCGTACTTCGATGAACAGGTCCATTTCCCTGATGCGCGCATCGAGTACGAGGACGCAGACGGACGCTGTGACCACGTCGATGTCGAAGTGGTGACCGTGCATTACCGGGGCGCGCACGGCTCCGCGGCGGCACGCTCCGGTTTCAGCTGCTACAGCGGCTCGAGCGCGCGAGTTGGCGGCGGCAGCCATCTCGGTGGGCTCGCAGAGGAGTTCTTGTGATGACCTTCGAAGACCGAGTCAAAGCAGTCGCCGAATTCGGCTTCACAGTGCGTCAGGCGGGCTTCCTGGTGACCGTGATACTGCACTCGGGCGTGTGTGTGCCACGGCAGTACGCCACCTTCGCGGGCACGGCGTACGGCCACAGGGTGACGAGGTTCTTCGAGAAGCTCGTCCAGCGTGATTTCGCGACGGTCTGCGACTGTCTGCACAACCGCGCGGCCCTCTATCACGTGAAGCACCACGCGCTCTATCGGGCCATCGACCAGCCGCACAACGGCTACCGTCGGCCGGTCGCCGCGCGGCAGGTTCAAGACCGCCTGATGCGTCTCGACGCCATCGTCCTGCACCCCGAGCTCGTGTGGCTCGGCACCGAGGAGGAGAAGGTTGCCTTCTTCGGGTTGATGGCGCCCTCGTTACCGCGTGAGCGACTGCCGCACATCACCGTCGGGACGGGCTCGTCGCAGCGCGTGCGGTTCTTTCCGGAGGACCAGCCGATTGCAGTAACGTCGATTGGCCGCGTCGTCTTCACGTACGTCGTGTCGGCCGGGTACCTCGAGGAGTTCCGCGCGTTCGTCCAACGGCATGCGGACCTGTTGCGCGCGCTTCCAGGATGGACGGTGAAGGTGCTCGTTCCGCGCCCGCTCGCCGACGCCATGGAGTCGTTTGTCGCGACCGCGCGAACCGAGCTGACGAGTACGCTGCGAGACGAAACGCTGGGCGAGCTGAAGTGGTACTTCAACCGATGTCGAAACACCACCAACCCGCGCGCGATGGCGTTCGAGGACGAGGAGTTCTGGCGCGACCAGGCGGCGTTCGGCACACCGCGCTACCGGCAGCTCTACCGACGCTGGCTGACGGATGGCGACACCGTCTTCGAAACCCTCTCTTCGCCCGCGATCGCGGAGGCTCTGGAGCGTGGCACGGGACGGATCGAAGCGCATGTCTTGATGCTCTCTTATCGCCATCTCTCACCCCTGGCCAACCTTGTCCGTCCACACACCCGGGGGGGTCGAGAGGGGAGACATATGCTCTACACGGCCTCAACCCCCAATAGCGCTTTCTCCGTCACTGACCAGTGAGGACTCTCGAAGCTTGCTCTAGTTCGACAGTAGCGAGGCCATGCCTTCGCCGACCAACAACTTGCGCGCGTAGGCCGGCGATTAGACGAGGCGGCGTTCTATGCCGCCCCTGACAGCGGTTCCGATCGCGATCAGAGAGGAACCGTGGCGTGAACGACCCCGGCTCGCGCGATTGATGACGGCCCCGCGCATGTTTTGGGTCGTTCACACCACGGTTCCAGGCGTCCGTGTCGATGTCGTGCTCGTGCGCGCGCGGCAAGCTGCTTTGAAAGTACAAAACACCGCGCAGATCTCGCGCAGGATCGTGGCTACTTCGTGGTCAGAATGTGGACATGTACGGTGGCAGACGCGTCGTCGAAGCCTGCAATATGT
>DASPWV010000207.1:0-4871 GCA_035637635.1 Vicinamibacterales bacterium
CGCGACGCGTTCGAGTTCTACACGGACAAAAAGGTCACGATCTCGCGCTGGTTCTGATCCCATGAGCCTGCTGATCAAGAACGGCACCGTTGTCACTGCCGCCGATCTGTATCAGGGTGACGTTTACGTAGACGATGAGATCGTAGTGGCGGTGGGGACGGATCTGCCCATGAAGGCGGATCGTGTGATTGACGCCGCCGATCGCTATGTCATCCCCGGCGGCATCGACTGCCACACGCATCTCGACATGCCGTTCGGCGGCACCACCTCCGCCGACGATTTCGAGTCGGGTACGATTGCCGCGGCATTCGGGGGCACGACCGCCGTCGTCGATTTTGCGATTCAGTACAAGGGGCAGACGCTGCATCACGCGTGGGAAACGTGGATGCAGAAAGCGCAAGGCAAAGCGGCGATCGACTACGGCTTCCACATGATCATGACCGACCTGAACGATCAGGTCGAAGAGGAGATGGACGCGCTCGTCCGGCAGGGCGTGACATCGTTCAAGCTGTTCATGGCCTATCCCGGCGTGTTCATGGTGGACGACGCGACGATCTTTCGCGCGATGCTGCGGACCGGCAAGAATGGCGGCACCATCTGCATGCACGCCGAAAACGGCGGCGTGATTGACGTCCTGGTGAAGCGCGCTCTGGCCGAAGGCAAGACCGCCCCGAAATACCACGCGCTGACGCGGCCGGCGCGCGCCGAGGGCGAGGCGACGCATCGTGCGATCGCGCTGGCCGAAATGGCCGATGTGCCGGTCTACATCGTGCACCTCTCCGCCGCAGAAGCGCTGGAGATGGTGACCGAAGCACGCGACCGTGGCCTTCCGGCGTTTGCCGAAACCTGTCCGCAGTATCTCTTCCTGTCGTACGACAATTATGAAGAGCCTGGCTTCGAGGGCGCGAAGTACGTGATGAGCCCGCCGCTTCGTCCGCGGGAAACGCAGGATCGTCTGTGGCGCGGCCTCGCGTTCAACGATCTGCAGGCGGTGTCCACCGATCACTGTCCGTTCTGCATGAAGGAACAGAAAGTGCTCGGGAAGGACGATTTTTCGAAGATTCCCAACGGAGCGCCCGGCATCGAAACGCGTATGAGCCTCGTGTACGACGGCGGCGTGCGCACAGGACGCATTTCTTTGAACCGGTGGGTGGAGCTCACGTCAACCTCGCCCGCGAAGATCTTCGGTCTCTTCCCGAGAAAGGGCACCATCGCTCCCGGCTCGGACGCCGACATTGTCGTCTTCAATCCGGCGAAGCGGCAGACGCTGTCGGCGGCAACATTGCACATGAAGGTGGACTACAACCCGTACGAAGGTCGCGAGGTTCAGGGCGTGAGCGAGATCGTCGTCTCGCGTGGAAAAGTGATTGTGGAGAACGGGAAATTCGTCGGGCGGGCGTGTGCGTGATCGTTCATCAAGAGGAGCGCCCGCCCATGATGTTTCGCGGGCCTGAAGCCCCGCGCTCCGTGCTCATCGATGCGGCCTCACGTAGTGCGGAACTTTAGTTCCGCGGGGTGGCCGCGCGCAAAAAAGATATGGCCACTACAAAACTTGACACCAAATTGACCGGCGAAGAGATCGTCGCGCTCTCGCGCAAGCACACCCTCTTCGAGTGGACGGCACAATCGAAAGTCGATCCGATTCCCGTCGCCCGCTCGAAGGGCATCTACTTCTGGACACCCGAAGGCAAGCGCTACATCGACTTCAACAGCCAGTTGATGTGCGTCAACATCGGCCACGGCGACGAGCGCGTCATTCGCGCCATTCAGGACCAGGCCGCCGTGCTCGCCTACGCGAACCCGTTCATGGCGACCGAGCCGCGCGCCCGGTTGGGCGCGAAGCTCGCGGAGCTCTCCCCCGGCGACATCGATTGCTTCTTCTTCACGAACGGCGGCGCCGAAGCGAACGAAAACGCGATCAAGATCGCACGCTGGTACACGAATCGCCACAAGATTCTCGCGAGGTATCGCTCGTATCACGGCGGCACCGCCGGAGCGATTACGCTCACCGGCGATCCGCGGCGCTGGGCGGCGGAACCAGGGGTGCCGGGCGTCGTGCACGTTCGAGATCCGTACCACGGCATTCAAGCCGGCTGGGATGACGCGAACGCGGCGTTGGCGGAGCTGGAAGAGATTATTCAACTCGAGGGTCCCAACACGATTGCCGGGTTCATCCTCGAGCCCGTCACCGGGACCAACGGCATCCTCGTGCCACCGGACGGATACATCCAGGGCGTGCGCGCGCTGTGCGACAAGTACGGCATCGTCTTCATCGCAGACGAGGTGATGGCCGGCTTCGGCCGGACCGGCAAGTGGTTTTCCGTCGAGCATTGGAACGTGGTGCCGGACATCATCACGATGGCCAAAGGCCTGACGAGCGCGTACGTGCAGCTGGGCGCCGTCGGCGTCCGCCGAAAAATCGCCGATCACTTCCGCGACAACGTCTTTTACGGTGGCCTCACGTACAACAGCCACACGCTCGCGTGCGCGGCGGCACTCGCGACGATTCGCGTCTACGAGGAAGACGGGTTGATCGATCGCGCCGCACGCATGGGAACCGTGATGTGGCACATGCTGCAGGACCTGGCGGCGCGCCACCCCTCGGTCGGCGCCGTCCGGAACATCGGACTATTCGGCATCGTCGAACTCGTGCGCAACCGCGCGACGATGGAGCCGATGGCGCCGTTCAACGGCACCTCGCCCGAGATGCAGGCGCTTGGCCGCTTCTTCCGGGAGCAGGGACTTTACACGTTCGTGCGCTGGAACACCTTCTTCACGAACCCGCCATTGTGCATCACCGAGGAGGAAATGCGGGAGGCGTTCGCGATCATCGATATGGGACTCTTCGAAACCGATCCCACCGTTAAAGGTTCATAGGTTCAAGGGTTCATAGGTTCAAGGGTTCATAGGTTCATAGGTTCATAGGTTCCAAAGTTCATAGGTTCAAAGGTTCATGGGTTCAAAGGTTCAAAGGTTCATCACTTGGAAAGCTGTGAACCTTTGAACCCTCGAACCCCTTGAACCCTTGAACCCTTGAACCCTTGAACCCTTGAACCCTTGTTAGTGTCCCAGGGCAGTTCGCTTGATGACGCCGCCCTCGACGTCGGCAAGGACGTGAGACACGACGAAGCATGTCGGGTCGTGGTGCTTTGCAATGGCTTTTACCTTGCCGATCTCCAGCCGTGTGACCACACAGTAGAGGATGTTGCGCTCGGCGCTCGTTCTCCCGCCGTAACCGCGGAAGACGGTCACGCCTCGACCGAGCTCGGTCATGATGCGCGTGCGGATCGGCTCGCTCGCGTCCGACACGATGGTCATCGCGGTGTATTCCTCGATGCCGTGAATGACGAAGTCGAGGGTGCGCGCGGCGGTCAGGTAGGTGAGAATCGAGTACAGCGCCTGCTCGACCCCCAGGACTGACATCGCAGCGAGGAAGAGCACCACGTTGAATCCGAGAATGACATCGCCGACCTTGAACACCGCGCTTTGTCTGCTGATGAGCAACGCCGCGATCTCGGTTCCGTCCAGCACCGCCCCACCGCGAACGGCGAGGCCAATGCCTGCGCCAATGAAGAAGCCGCCAAAGACGGCAGTCAGTACCAGGTCTGGCGTCACGTCTGGATAATGGATGGTCGCGAGCACGGCGGACAGGCCGGCAATCGCGATTGCGCTGCGCAGAGCGAACGCTGCACCAAGCTGCCGCCAGCCGAGCGCGATAAAAGGTACATTCACAATCGGGAGCCAGAGTGCCAGCGGCAGACCCGTGATCTTCGTCAACAGCATCGAGACGCCAGTGACGCCGCCGTCGATGAAGTTGCTGGGCAGAAGGAACCCTTTGAGGCCCATCCCCGCTGCTAGAATGCCGAGCGCAATCAGGAGCAGGTTGACGAACTCGCGCACCACACGTTTGAGTGTCACAACGCGTCACATTTTATGACCAAGGGCCGCGTCGAAGCGTTCAGCGACGGCGTCATCGCCATCCTCATCACGATCATGGTGCTGGAGTTGCGCGTGCCGCACGGCACCGACTTAACCGCGCTGGAGCCGCTTCTGCCCGTGTTCCTGACCTACGCCCTCAGCTTTGTCGTGCTCGGCATTTACTGGAACAACCACCATCATCTCCTTCACGCGGCGAGCCACATCAACGCCAAGGTTCTCTGGAGCAATCTTCACCTGCTCTTCTGGCTGTCGCTGGTGCCGTTCGTCACCGGATGGATGGGCGAGAACCATTTCGCGCCGGTTCCAACCGCGCTCTACGGCGTGGTGATGCTGGGCTCGGCGATTGCCTACAAGATTCTCCAGACTGTGATCATCAGCGCCGAGGGGCACGCGTCGCGTCTTGCGACGGCTGTTGGCGGCGACATCAAGGGCTACCTTTCCTTGCTCATGTACTTCGCTGCGATCCCCCTCGCGTTCGTGCATCAGATCATCTCGGACGTCCTGTATGTGGCCGTCGCGCTGATCTGGTTCATACCCGACCGCCGCATCGAATCGGTCCTGAACTAGTGGACCGTCCACGAGTGCTCCCGTCGACTGGTCATGCCGAGCGTTGGCCGACGGTGTAGCGTGAGATGCGGATCGTCCAAGTGAACCTCGCGTACGATGCGTCGCTTGCGGACCCGGCGGCGTTGCTGGATCGATACTCGACGCTGACCGAGTTCAGCGATGCGCTCGTCGCCGCGGGCGCGTCGGTGCGCGTCATCCAGCGCTTCGGGAACGCAGCCACGACGACACGCAATCAGGTGAGCTACGTCTTCGTGTGTGACGGCGGGCCGCCGATGCCGTCACCAGCATGGATCTCATCTTCAGTCATCGCCGCGGCGTTGACAGAAGCGCCGGACGTCTTCCACGTCAACGGCCTGATGTTTCCG
>DASPWV010000208.1:0-3863 GCA_035637635.1 Vicinamibacterales bacterium
CGTTTGGCGATGGCGGGCTGGCCACGTCTAACGATTCGCACCTGGCGGAGCAGCTGCGGCTCGTGCGCAACCACGGCATGCGGCCGAAGTACTACCACCATCTCGTCGGCGGAAACTTCCGGCTCGATGCGCTGCAGGCCGCCGTTCTGCGCGTCAAGCTGCCGCATCTGGCATCCTGGACCGCGGACCGGCAGCGAAACGCCGGGCGCTATCGGACGCTCTTCGAAGCGGCCGGCCTGATGGACGTCGTGCGTCTGCCCATCGAGGCGCCGCATCGCACGCATATCTACAACCAGTTCGTCATTCGCGTGGAGCGGCGCGACGATCTCCGGGCGCATCTGGACCGTCAGGGCATCGGCACCGAGGTCTACTATCCTGTGCCGTTTCATCTGCAGAAGTGCTTCGCTTCGCTCGGCTACACGGCTGGCGCCTTCCCGCACGCCGAAGCGGCCGCCAAAGACTCACTCGCGCTGCCCATATACGGCGAGCTCACCGAGGCGCAGCAGTCGACGGTTGTGAGAGCAATCCACAGTTTTTATCGGGGCTGATTGATGGAGTTGTTGCAACGGATCGAGAAGAGAGAGGCGCGTCTGGGAGTCATCGGCCTCGGCTACGTCGGGCTGCCGCTGGCAATCGAGTTCGCCCGCGCCGGCTTTCACGTCATCGGATACGACGTCGACAAGGACAAGGTGGCGCAGCTGAACGCGGGATGCAGCTACATCCCCGACGTCCCCTCCGCCCACGTGGCGGAGGTCGTGCGCGGCGGCCTCTTCACCGCCACACTCGACGGACACGAGCTGGCCGACGTGGACATCATCGACATCTGCGTCCCGACACCGCTGCGCAAAACGCGTGATCCGGATCTGTCGTACGTCATCCAGGCGGTTGAAACCACCGCTGCCGTGCTGCGGCGAGGGCAGCTGGTCATTCTCGAGTCCACGACGTATCCAGGAACGACTGACGAAGTCGTGCAGCCGGCGCTCGAATCGCGCGGCCTGAAGGCGGGAGAGGATTTCTATCTCGCGTTTTCGCCGGAACGGGTCGATCCGGGCAATCCCAACTTCACGACGAAGAACATCCCCAAGGTCGTTGGCGGAATCAACGACGCGAGCATCAGCGTCGCGGTCGCCTTCTACAGCCAGGTGATCGATATCGTCGTGCCCGTGAGCTCAACGCGGGTTGCCGAGATGGTGAAGCTGCTCGAGAACACGTTTCGCGCCGTCAACATCGGCCTGGTGAACGAGCTCGCGCTCATGAGCCATCGCATGAACATCGACGTGTGGGAGGTGATCGAAGCGGCGAAGACGAAGCCGTTCGGCTTCATGCCGTTTTATCCCGGTCCCGGACTCGGAGGGCACTGCATTCCGATCGATCCGTTTTATCTGTCGTGGAAGGCGCGACAAAGCGGCTTCGAGGCGCGGTTCATCGAGCTCGCCGGCAACGTCAACGGCGCCATGCCTGAATACGTCGTCGAACGCACGGCCGAAGCGCTCAACTCGCATCGCAAGGCGCTCAACGGATCGCGCGTCCACGTGTTCGGCGTCGCGTACAAGCGTGATGTGAACGATCTCCGCGAATCGCCCGCGCTCGACATCATGGAGCTGCTCGCGCGACGCGGCGCCACGGTGAGCTATACCGATCCGTACGTGCCCACGCTGCGGCACGGCACGCTCGACCTCACGTCTATTTCAGAGGAGGAGGCCGACGGATCGGACTGCGCCATCATCATCACCGACCACAAGGTGTTCGACTACCAGCGCATCGCGAAGAACTTTCCCCTGATTGTCGATACGCGAAACGCGCTGAAGGGTATTCGGAGCGACAGGATCTTCCGCTTGTGACGCGCCGGCACGGACGTGGCCTCAGAGACACAGAGGCACAGAGAAACCTTTTGATGAGAATCTGTTGTTCCGATGCGTGGTGATTTTCAGCGACTGAACGCCCTGTCGCGCACGAAGACGCAAGCGCTCTCTTCCAACTGATGCTCTGTGTCTCTGTGCCTCAGTGGCCCGTACGTGGCACGCGTTCACTTCTTCCCGACGACCGCGTAGTCGAAATACGTGAACATCAACTTGTTCAGGACGTCGAAGTTGGCGTTGATCGTACGCGTGAGTGTGAAGATGGCTTCTTTCTCCTCGCTGTTTGCCGGTTCGGTGTCCATGGATGTCGGCCGCACGAGCACGATGTCCGGCGCCTTCTGCAGCCGGTCGGCTTCGTCGACCTTTGCGCGGAATTGAACCTCCACGGCCGAAAAGCCGCTGGCGACCACCAGGTACTTCAGCGTGTCGGGGTGTAAGGGGCGTGCGTGTGTGATGTCGCGGATGTAGCTCTGGAAAAACGCCAGCCAGCAGGCGACGTTGATGGTTTCGAGGACGATCGGCGCCCCGCGCCGGAGCACGCGCTGCGCTTCGCTCAAAAACGCCAGCAGGTAGTCGGGCGGCAGATGCTCGACGACCTGCGCGGCAAAAAGCCCTCCGATGGAATCATCGGGCAGCGCCCGCAGATGACCCAGCGCATCATCTCTCGTCGCCTCGAGTCCTCGCGCGCGGCAGATCTCGACCATCTCGTGATTCAGATCGATCCCGCGAGCGGTGATGCCGTTGGCTTTCAACAAATCGAGGAATTCGCCGCGCCCGCATCCGACATCGAGCACGTCCTGCACAGACTCGAAGAGCGGCACATACGTCGTGAGCCGCTCGCGGATATCGTCCTCCGATCCGCGAAACGCCGCCTCGAACGCGGGATACTTCCAACTCTCGGTGACTGACTCACCGGCCAGCGTGCCGGCTAGTGGCGGCTGTTGAGGGCTGTGGTGTCTACTAGGCGGGGCTGAAGCCCCGCCACTACGAGCGCGCCCGAGCTCCCGCTGAAGCGTCACTGATTGCTGCTGGACGATCGACAGCGCCGCATCCACGCTCGCGAAGCGTCCGTCGTAACGCTCCACGCGCGTTCGAAGCGATTCGACGTGCTTCAGCATCTCGTCGGACAGTCCCTGGACCGCGGACGACAACGCGCGTTGCGTGCGGACGAGCGAGTCGATTGCGATGTAGGCGTCTTCAGCCAGCCGCCGCGCGATCGCGGCAAACTCGTAATCTTTCGAATTGACGAACGGGGTGATGCGCTGCAGATACTGCATCAGCAGCGAGTGAAACGAAATGAGCTGCTCGATCTGCTGGCGGAGCATCGCGATCGTGGTCTCGATTGCTCTCGAAGTTTCGCGCTGCTGCGGCAGATTGCGGTTGATGTGGTCGACGATCGTCGCGTTGAACGCCTGCTGCTCGGTGAGAATCGGTTCCAGGAGGCCCCACACGAACCGCGCGATTCGGCCGCGCCATCCGGAGGGCACTCGCGGACGCACCCGCAGGATCTCCCACCGCTGATTGAGAGGCGTAATCTGCGTTTCGTCGGGAAGCGGCGGCGAGTGCGGAAAGTCGGGGAGCCCGTAGATTCCGCGATCGAGCGCGGTCAGTGACTCGTCGTAGGCGCCGTCTGATTGTTCACGCTGGCGTTTGAGCCGCGCGAGATCGTACTCGCTGACGGTGCGTTTGAACGCCGTCATACCGGGCCGAGGACTCCCTCCAGCGGGCTGCTCGCCGTCGCGTACATCCGTTTCTGGATGCGCCCGGCGAGGAACGCCAGACGGCCGGCGTCGACGGCCAGCCGCATCGCCTGCGCCATGCAGACCGGATCCTGCGCGCCGGCAATAGCGGTGTTCATCAGCACGCCGTCGGCGCCCAGCTCCATCGCGATGGCGGCATCGGATGCCGTACCCACGCCCGCGTCGACGATCACGGGCACACGCGCCTGGGCCTTGATGATGCGGATGTTGTTCGGGTTCTGAATTCCAAGCCCGGATCCAATCG
>DASPWV010000209.1:0-23443 GCA_035637635.1 Vicinamibacterales bacterium
ACGATCCGATGACGCTCGGCGCACATCGAACCGACGACGCAGAGAGATGCCTCGCGAGTAATCCAGCGTCTCTCCGTCATCTTCATAGAGCCACGTGCTCGACTCCGTGACCGGATAGATCGCGACCTGCAGCGGCTTCCCCGGCATGTCGCCGGTGTGCTGAACGACCGGCTGCCGGAAAACGAAGGCGCCGCCGCGGACGAAGATGGGAATCGACGCGAGCGTGACCGGCATCGTGACGGTTGTCGGTCCTGCATACGCCTTCGCCGTCCAGTAGTCGTACCACGTGCCCGCGGGCAGATAGACCGCGCGTTCGCGCACCCCCTCGCGGACGACCGGCGCCACCAGGAGATCCGAGCCGAACATGAACTCGTCGTCCAGACCATAGGTGTTCTCGTCAGTCGGAAATTCGAGCACGAGCGGACGCATGGCCGGGATGCCGGTCGTGCTCGCCTCGTGCATCACGTTGTAGATGTGCGGCAGCAGTTCGTAGCGCAACTCGATCGCACGCCGATTGAGCTCTTCGTGCAGGGTGCCGTACGACCACGGTTCCTGATCGGGGGTGCCGAACGTCGTGTGCGTGCGCATGAACGGATAGAACACGCCGCACTGCAGCCAGCGCGTGTACAACTCCGCCGACGGTGACTCGGCGAATCCACCGATGTCACTGCCGACAAACGGCAGCCCCGACAGGCCCATGCCGGTCAGCAGCGGAATCGTCGAGCGGAGCTGCGTCCAGTCGCTCACGTTGTCGCCCGGCCACAAGGCGGCATACCGCTGACCGCCGGCGAACGAGGCGCGTGTCAACACGAAGGGACGCTCGTTTGGCCTGAGCGCGAGCATCGCCTCGTAGGTGGAACGCGACATCAGCATGCCGTAGACGTTGTGAATCTCGCGGTGATCGGTCGGGGCGCCCTCGTTGTCGTGCCGTACGTCAAGTGGCATCGTCCAGGTCGGCGCATTGAACACGGCCGGCTCGTTCATGTCGTTCCAGATACCGGCGACACCAACGTTCACGAGCGACTCGTACAACCGTCCCCACCATGCGCGTGTCGCCGGTCGTGAAAAATCGGGGAAGACGCTCGGTCCCGGGTTGCGTTCCGCCTTCGACGGCCAGACCGGCGCCTCGAAAATCGACCCATCCGCGTTTTTCACGAAGTGATCACCGGCAAGACCCGAGTCGTACGGCGCGTAGCCGACCTGCTTCTTCGGATGCGGATCGAGGATCGTCACCGTGCGGAAGCCGCGTCGGCGAAGATAGGAGGTCAACCCCGCCGGATCGGGGAACCGATCTTTATCCCATGTGAACGGCACGTAATCCTGGAGATAGTGGATGTCGAGCCAGATGACGTCGGCCGGTATGTGGCGCTCCCGGAAGTTATCGGCAATGAAGCGCACCTTCGAATCCGGGAAATAGCTGTACCGGCATTGGTGATAGCCGAGCGCCCAGCGCGGCGGCATCGGCATGCGTCCGGTCAGCGACGTGTAGTGGGCGATGACATCCTTCGGCGTCGGGCCGTAGATGAAGTAGTAGTTCAGCTCGCCTCCATCGGCGCCGAAGGACAGCAGCCCCTGCGACTGGTGGCCGATGTCGAAGCTGCTGCGGAACGTGTTGTCCAAAAAGATGCCGTGCGCGATGCCATTTCTGAGCACGATGAAGAACGGAACTGAAACGTAGATCGGATCGGTGTCGGCTTCGTATGCATACGTGTCGCTGTTCCACATCGCGTAGCTGTAGCCGCCCAAATTTCGTCCTCGTTTGTCGAGCCTTCCATTCTTCTCTCCGAACCCGTAGACGTGCTCGTCGTCCTGGAGTCGCTTCCAGACGCGAACGGCGCGGCCGGAATACGCGATGCCATTTGTGGGATCGTCCTCGTCGAGCGAGTGCCCCGCCGCGTCCGTAAATGCGACCCGGAGCGGCGCATGCGAAACGATCACGCGAAGGGCGCTCGTCGTGAGGGTCGACCGCGCCGATGTCGTCTGCAGCGCGGGATGCGCATCCGTCTGTTGCAACACGACCGCGTAGGAATGATCGCGGCCGAAGTCCCGCGTGGGTGAGAAACGCACACGGATGATCTCGGGCGTCACCGCAGCGACCGAGAGAATCGTCTTCGCGTCGCGAAAGACCAGCGCGTCGGCGCGACGGTCCGGGGTCATGGCGCCAAGCGACGTCCACTGTGCGCCGGCGGGAGGCGGACCGAGCAGGAGGAGGACGAACACGATCGCGGCGCCCGAATGGATTTTAGACATGACTATTTCGGCGCAAGCGCCGCCTCGAGTGGTGGCAGAGGCCCGCCGATCGTGCGGGTGTTGTACTCGGCTCGATACCGGTTGTAGGCCGGCGTATCCGGGTATTGTTCGGGGCGCGAGTACGGATAACGCGTCATGCCATGAAAGGGTAATGGCTCGAGTCGATCCGGACTCGATGAGTGGAGATTCATCTCCTTGCTGAAGCCGTTTGCATACAGCAGGTAGGTACGTGTCCACCCCTCGCGGAGCGGCGGCAGCGCGCGTGCGTCGAACGTCAACGCGATCTCGTCCCCGGGGGCCGACACCGCGAATCGATCGTCTGTCGCTGCCAAAAGGGGTTTGACGTCGCCGAACTTCGTGTACTGCCCGGGGAACGTTTTCCACGGCGCCAGATGTGAGACGCGATCGTAATCGTAGGAGAACGGCGGTTGACCATCGGGACTCGTCTCGTCGGAGAATCCGCGCCAATGCAGGTCGGCTTCGACCGCATCCATCCGCGTCATCGTGTAACGAGCAGGAGCAGATGCGGCGACGAGAATCTGATCCCAATACACGCGTGCCGTCGTGATGATGCGGACTTCGGTGACGGGTGGCAGGCGAATGCCGCGGCGAGCAGCTGCCTCGGTCAGATCAACCACGATCGTCTGCGGGCGCCCTACGGGTAGGCCGATTTCGGACACAACGGTCTGCCACACGCCTGAAGCGTCAACCATCTGCAGCTCCGGCGACCGGAACAGCAGGCCGGCTTGATATGCGGCGAGGTTGTCGCTCGACAACGCATAGTCGGTCCAGCCGGTGAGTAACAGCAGCGTGTGTGATGTTCCGCGCGACGGATTGATCTCCAAAGTGACTGTGTGTTCCTGCGCGTATCCCTGGATCGGCTCGAGCCGGAAATCATCCACGTAACGGCGATCGAGCACGGCAATGCGATCCCGGACGTCATGTCCGTGATCGTCGATCGCGCGTCGAGGCGGATGCGCGTTACGGACTGCGTACAACGTGAATGGTTCGCGCGCGGCGGGCGAGCGAAGTCCCTCGTTCGGATACACGTCGACATCGGGCGGGTGAGCGATCGCAACGAGCTGCAACTGATCGACGAACAAGGCTTCCTCGAGCTCGTTGGTCACGCGCAGCTCGTACTTGCCGTCGCGCGCGCGCAGCTGATCGCCTCGCATGCGTACGTATTCATCCGGATCCGGCACGTTGCGTTCGTCAGGGCCTGCCCACGAGCCCATCTCGCCGCCGCCCATGAAATCGGTCGCGAATTCGAATCTCGATCCGTTCCAGGTGTACAGAAAGGGGCACGACGAAGGTTTCCGATCGAGTTCCGTCACCTGAAGCACCGCCGCCACAGGCGCGGCGGCATTGGCGCCCGGCAGATCGACCTCCGCCTGCAGGATTCCCGCAGGCCACAACACCCGCACAACATCAGCACGGGTCCGTGAGCCGAGGCCGAAGAGCACGTCCGCCGGAGCAGCGGCTGGCGTGGCAGACGATGTCTCGATCTTCTGCCGGAGACTCCCGGCGCGAAGCTCCACCTTGGATCCGACGGCACTTCGATTGCTCACGCGCGCCGTCAAGCGGACGCGTAACGATCTCTTCGTATTCCCGCCGTCATTCCTCCACGCGCGAACTCGTCCCGACGACAAGCGAACGATCGCATCGACGTCACCATCGTCGTCGAGATCGCCCGTCGCAATCGCAACGGGAGGATCATCGGCGCTCGTCAAACCTTTCGACAGCGCGCGATCACTCAGGTTCACCCAGGAGTGGCCAACGTTTCGCCACAGGCGCGGCCCGTTGATCGTGAGGACGAGCAGATCGAGCAGGCCGTCGTTGTCGTAATCAACGAACTGAGCCGCGATCGCATCGCGGGACTCTTCCGGTGCTGCAGTGGCGGCGAATCGTCCCGATCCAGTGCTCGTCACGAGGGCCCCCGGCACGCCCGACCGACCGAGAAAGAAATCGGACGCTCCGTCTTTGTTGATATCAGCCACCGCGAGCGCCGTATACTGCGGCGCCGCCGGCATGCCTGTGTCGGCGCTCACGTCTTTGAACGTGCCGTCTCTGAGGTTGCTGAAGAGCGCGGGGCGCTCGCCGAACGGAACCACGAACAAGTCCATGTCGCGGTGGTTGTCAAAATCGGTCGGCACGACGGCGACCGCGTAACCGCTGCCTCTCCCGAGCCGAGACTCGTCGGTCACATCGGTAAAGCGGCCGTTGCCGGTATTGCGCAGCAGTTGGTTGGATGCTGGAGCAAAGCTCCGCGGAAAGCGCGCATCATCGGCCGTGTCTCCTTGCCACGATGCGCGTACGAGACCACCGATGAAGATGTCGAGATCGCCGTCGTGATCGACGTCGACGAAGGCCGCCGTGCTGGCGAGTCCCGTTGACGCGGGAACGTTCGTCTGCCGAGTGACATCTCGAAACGCGCCGTCGGACTCCTGATGGTACAGGCGATTGGCCGGATACCCGACGACGAACAGATCCGGACGGCCGTCGTTGTCGTAATCACCCGAAATCGTCACCAGCGGCGTCGTCCCGTCAATCCGCAACTCCACGGCTGCGTCGAATTGACCGCGCTGATTCCGTCGCACGACGACCGAACGGGTCGAGACATACGACAGATCGAGGTCGCCATCCGAATCGATGTCCGCGAGTGAGACGCCGCGCGCCAGATCGGGTAGAAGACTCTCGAGGGCGACCGTCGCCGCAAGCTTTCGATCGACCACCGATCCGAATATCTGCTGTCGCCGCGTGCCGGCGCTTGCGGAAGCGGTGCTGCCCATGATCGCTGTGGTCGCATCGACGAAGCTCACGGCGGGAGTCGATGAATCCACGAGGTCGGGCTCGAGGCCCGTCGAAGCGATGGCTTCCGCATACCGCCCCTGCCCCAGGTAAGTCGCCGAGTACGTGATTGCCGCAGGGTTGTCGCGAAGTTGTTGAAACTTCCCCATCGCGGTCCGGCTTTCCTCGGTGCGGCCGGCGCGGGCGAGTGCCGTCGCCAGTGCATACGCGGCGGTCGCGTTGAACGGCTCGCTCTTGACCGCCTTCTGTAAAATGGCGATGGCTTCCGGGTATTGCTGTTCCGTGATGAGGACTTGGCCGAGCTGAATGTTTGCACCCGTGTCATCTGGATCAATCGAGGTGACACGGCGAAACCACGTGATCGCATCGTCGGATTGTCCCGAGGCGCGGGCGATCAGTCCAAGAACGTACGGCGGCTGGGGCGACGCCGGCATCTGTTCAGACGCCGCGCGCGCCTCTTTCTCGGCGGCGTCGAACCGCGAGTCGTAAAGAAGCGCAAGAGCGAGGTTGAGATGGGCGGCCGGCAGGCGAGGATCGATGGCGAGGACCTGGCGGAACACCGTGGCGGCCGCGGAGTAATCGTATTGCTCGAGGCGCGCGACGCCGATGTTGTTCAGGCGATAGGCGTCTTCCCGCGAACGCGGTTCCTGTGCGCCTGTCCGACGCGGCACGGGTCCGAATAACAGGGCGGCCACGAGCAGGCAGAGGGCGGCCAGCGCAACACGGTGATGCATCATTGCTGAGGTCTTGGCGGCTTCCCTCTCGGCCGAAGCGGCGTCTGTCGAACGATCCCATGGCCTTCTTCGATGACGACCGCCTGATCGGATCCGACCGATCCGAGTTTCTCCGTGCCTCCGCGCGGCCACGCCACCTCGATTGCCCGAATGGCTCCTGTCGCGCCCAGTCCGAACGTCACTGGCACCTCGCTCTGTGAGAGGTAGCTCGATCCAGTTTTCACCATTCGCCACTCGGACGAGCCGTCGCCATGCGTGACGACCACGCGCGCGCCGATGGCGTCGCGATTCGATGCGACGCCACGCAGGACGACTCGAATCGCGTGGTTGGCGCTGGAATCGTTACGGAACAACCGCGCCGGTCCGTTGTTGGTCGTCACCAGCAGGTCGAGATCGCCATCAAGGTCGTAATCGGCGTAGGCGGCGCCCCGCGCGACCATCGGCTGTGAAAACGCCGCTCCAGCCTGGGCTGTGACTTCTTCGAAGCGACCGGCGGTATTGCGGAAAAGATGCGGCCGTTGCGCGTAGGTCACTCGCGATTGCACCCGCTCGATATCGTCGGCCACATGACCGTTGGCGGCAAAGATATCCAGCCAGCCGTCCAGATCGTAGTCGAAGAAAAAACAGCCGAACGTCAGTGTCAGGAGCGAATTGCGCCCGAGAGCGGATGTCGGTGCCTCGTCAATGAAGAGGCCGTTCCCTTCGTTCGCGTAGAGGGCCATCATCTCATTCGAGAAATTCCCGATCAGGATGCTGGGGCGGCCGGAGCGATTGTAGTCGGCGGTATCGACGCCCATCCCCGCCCGCGCAACCCCGGATTCGTTGAACGCCACGCCCGCAGTGGTGCCGACATCGACGAAGGTTCCACTTCCGCGGTTGCGGTACAGTCGGTTCGGCTGTGTGTCATTGGCCACGACCAAGTCGATCCACCCGTCGTTGTCGTAGTCGATGAGCGCCACACCGAGTGCCTTCGACGCCGGATCGTAGAGTCCCGCCGCTCGCGTCACGTCTTCGAACGTGCCGTCGCCGCGATTGTGAAAGAGCTGCGGGCTGCTGCCTTTGTACGATTCAGGTGTGCAGTACGATTTGGTCTTCCCGTCGACCGTACAGAAAAGATCCTTCTCGATCGACCATTCGACGTAATGGGCGACGAACAGATCGAGCCGACCATCGCGGTCGTAGTCCAGCCAGGCGGCGCTCGTGGAGAACCCCGGCGCCGATACGTCCGCATGCGTCGTCTCGTCGCGGAATTTCGCGCCACCGAGACCGCGGAATAGATAGTTGCCGTTCAGACCAGTCATGTAGACATCAGCGTGGCCGTCATTGTCGTAGTCCGCCACGGCAACACCGAGACCGTACATCTCGATCCCAAGCCCTGACTGCGTCGTGATGTCCGTGAATGAGCCGTCGTGATTGTTCCGATAGAGCGCCTGTCGAGAAGCTGCCGCGGGACGACCTGGCCAGTTTTTCGAATTGATGAACAGAATGTCGGGCCAGCCATCCTCATCCGCGTCGAGGAACGCGACGCCCGATCCCATCGTTTCAGGAAGGTACTTACGTCCGAACGCGCCGCTGTTGTGGCGGAAGCGAATGCCGGCGGTCGGCGTCACGTCGGCGAAGGTCGGCCCGCCACTCGCCACCGATGATTCAGCTTGCGTGAATGACCACAGGACGCCGGCCGCGAAGGCGAGCGCCAACGGAATGGATGTGGTGATCGCTCCAGCTCGCCAAGCAATCACTTCGACGGGCTCGGAGCACCGGCCGACCGATGCTCGTGGATCGACTGACGCTCGTTGTTATCGTGGGGATGAAGCTGCCGGTAGGGTCCGGTGATCGCCTGCGATGATTCGTCGGCTTTGAACCTGAGATAGAGAAGCCGTTCCTGCTCGGCCAGCTGTTTCTCGCCCAGGCCCTGGAAGCAGAGCATCAAGTTGTAGTGCGCCTGAAGGTCCTCGGGATCGATTTGCAGCACGTTTTTGAATTCCACGATCGACTCGTGAAAGCGACGTTGAAGAAACAGCACGCGTCCCAGCTGATTCCGCACGACGCGATCGCGCGGATAGCGCGATGCAGCGGTCCTGAGGTGGCCGACCGCCTCGTCGTATCGACCGTCGTTCTTCAACACGCTGCCGAGAAAAAAGTGAGTCTTTGCGAGCTCGGGGTCGACGCCGAGCGCGCGGCGCAGCACGTCTTCCGCGCCGGCCAGGCTTCCTTCCTGAAGGCGCGCGCGGCCGACGTTCACCCACCCGTCGGCGTACGCCGGGTCCATTTGTGTGACCTTCAGGAACGCGGCTTCGGCTCCTTTGAGATCGCCCTGAAGCAGCAGACCGATCCCATAGTCGTTCCAGCGCTCGCGCACACTGCTGTGGAGAAGCGGCGCCACCTTCGGAATTGGGACGTCGCGGTCGATCACTGACAGAGTGGCGGTGCTCTCGGCCATCACCGTTGTCGGGATATCCGGTATCGCCTTCACCTGCCCTGACACGCCGGACGTATCACCGGTAAACACCCATCGGCCGTCGTCGTACCCCGGCGCGATCGCAACTTGCCGCTCGCGCGGATCGCGGACCCCGGCAAATGCCCAGTGCGTGTTCCACCACGCGAACTTGCGATAGTTCACCCTTGCCGTGATCGTGATTCGACTTCCGGCGTCCGGTGGAATATCGAGACGGTAGTGGATGGTGTCGGCGGCACCCGGCGGGATGAGCCGCACGTACGCGACCGATCGTGCTGCCCAAGCATTCCGCTTGTTAATCGGATTGCCATGCTCGTCGAGCAGGAGACTTCGGTAGAAGTGAGCGCCCGAATCGACAGGCCCTTTTCCTTCATCACTCGCCGCGCCGCTGTGCAGCAGCGTGCGACCGCGCTCGTCGACCGCCTCCACCTCCACCCACACGTCGAACGCGTCCACCGTGCCACCGGGGAAAAAATGTCCGACCTTCCGCGTGCGAACAACGACCTCGATACGCACCGAGTCACCGCGTCGAACCGGCGCATTGACGCGATCGAGTGGGGCGATCACTTCGTCCGGCGCTCTCAGAAAGAGGTCTGACGCGCCGAAGTTCATCGACTCTTCGCCCACGGCAAACGTGCTCGACAGCTTCGGGTCCGCTGAACGGTTCGGCGTGATTCGCTGCGCGTCGGGGGCAACCGTGCGGACGAGGCCGAAGACATCGACAGAGATCTGGCCGTCGCGCAGGAAGTCCTGCACCGCTTTGAGCTGCACCGCATCGTGGTTCACGAACGGCAATGCCGTGTTGGCCGCGGCAAAGCGATGCGATCTCACGAATCCGTTTTTCGCCGCGGGATCGTTCGAACGGACCAACGCCATGTGACAGTCGGCGCACTTCTGCGACTTCGGTGGATAGTAAAAGGAGCGGGCGCCTTCCCCCGACACACCCGATGCCTGCCAGTTGTCGTAATCGTTGAATCCGCGGAACCAGCGGTATCCGTTCACCGGCACGTCCAGGTGCACTTTGTGACAGCTTGAACAGAATTCAGGTGTTTGTTCTCGATGAAATGGCTTGAGGAACGTCTCGCGATGCGGCGCTGGATCAAGGTAGACGAGCCGGTCGTGCGCGAAGCGCAGAAACGGATTGCGGCTGGTCGCGAGATCGTGCAGCGGAGGGTATTCGATGAGGAAGTCGCCCTGACCCATCGTGCTGTTGATGCGCGTGATTGCGTGACACGACGTGCAGCCCAACCCGGCCTGTGCCTCGGTGGTCTCGATCTGTTCACGGATCGGCCGATCGAAGCGTCCGTTGAAGAACACCGCGTGATCGTGACAACCGGCACACCACTTCGACGGCCGGGTGCCGACGACGTCCTGCATGTATTCGATGGATTTGCGATACCACTGGTTGTTGAACGACGAGAAATGGTGGGCCGACGATTGCCACTGGTCGTAGATGTCACGATGACACCGGCCACACATCTCGCTCGTCAAAAAGAAATTCGCCGGGATCGTCCGGTGCACGGTCGTGTCCGCAGAAGACGGGAAGAACGGGCTCGACGGACCCGCGCCTTCCTGCTCCATTCGAACCGGCACAGCGTCGGGATTCACGATGCGATACACGCCTTGCCGCGCTGCGCCATAGCTTCGTCTTTCGACGGTCGCCCACGCGCCGGACGCCAACAGTGCCAGCGATGCGACTGCGACAGGTGTCCGGGCGTACCGCGCTCGATTGCGCAACATGAGTGCGACGAGCGAGAGCAGCAGCGCACCCGAACCGACCGTCGCGAGCAGGACATGTGCATCCAGCAGCCGGCGGTACGGCTGCGTCGTGCCGGTGAACGCGAGGATACACCCGAGGGCGGCAGCAATCGCCAACGGCGTGGAACTGACCAGCACAGCCACCGGAATGGAGCGCTGAGGTTCAGAATCGACGGCTCGACGGATGCGGATCCACGCGCGCCAGGCGACAATCACGGTCAGCGCCGCCCCCAACACAACGTGCGCGATGACGTTGGCGAAATAGAAGAGTGAAGGAGCGTTGGAAAGAGCAAGATAGGCGCTGTTAGCCAACAGGAGTACGAACGCCACCACGAGCCGCACGTCGAACGGTGTGGAATCAGGTCTCGTCACGCGATCGATCTTCATCGCCTGACGGCTCCGGTACGGAACACTCTCAGGTCAGATGCCTTGGCAGTCGATGGAAATGTGCAACTCTATACAACACCGCGGTGCGGCTGTCACCTGCTCATCGACCGCCAGCTCAACTGACACGTGTCCAGTGCCCCGTGAAAAAGACCACAATCGACCCGAGGTCGTGCTGCGAAGCGGCGGGCGAGCGTCAACGCTGCAGTGCTGTCCCTTTCCCTTCGATGAGTGTGGTGTACCTATTAACCGGCAGGTTCGCGAATCGTTCCACGTTGCCGTCCGCCACTGGCCACCGGACCTCGACCCAGTCGAGCGTGGCGGCAGCGTCAATGCCGAGAATCTCGCGTAGATCGTGAGAAGACAGGTAGCTGCCACCGCCTGTTTTCAATCGCGACCACGTCTGACCTCCCGCCGACCACGTGATCCGCGCGCCGATGGCGTCGCGGTTGGATCTCGTCCCCTGCAATTTCACGCCCACCCAGTGAGCGCCGCCGCCGGTGGCGTTTCGCAGCAGCAGCGGAGGCCCGCCGTTGATTCCCACAAGAGCATCGAGCAGGCCGTCATTGTTGAAATCCCCTACGGCGAGACCGCGCGCGGCGAATGACTTGGCAAACACCGGCCCGGCGCCGGCGCTGATATTGCGCCAGCGTCCGTGGTCCCGCCCGAACAACAGAAGCGGCTGTTTGTAGGTCACCGAGCCGACGCGGGTCGCAATGCGGTCGTCGGGATGGCCGTTGGCCAACAGGAGTTCCGGCGTACCGTCATTGTTGAAGTCGGCAAACTTCAGCCCCCAGCCACTCAGGTAATACGTCGACGCCGCCAGCTCGCTTCCGAGGGCCAGATCGAGGAACATCCCGACGCCTGTGTTTCGATACAGCGAGAACATCTCGCGATCGATGTTGGCCACGAACAGATCCTGCCATCCATCGCCATCAACATCCGCGGCGTCCACACCCATGCCGGAACGGGCCTCTCCGTATGTGCCAAGGGCCACGCCAGAGAAGAGACCGACCTCCTCCCAGTCCTTGGCTCCGTGATTAACGAACAGGAAATTTTCAACGGTGTCATTGGCGACGAACAGGTCCATGCGCCAGTCGTTGTTGACGTCGGTCGCGACGACACCCAGCGCCTTTCCGCGCGCCGCGCCGATGGCCGTGCCTTGACCGACCGCCGTGAACGTGCCATTCCTGTTGTTCCGAAAGAGGAGGCTGGAGGTCGGCGTGAAGTTCCGAGGAATACAGTAATAGGAGAGACCGACCTTCTCGTCGGCGCACATCACACGCTTGCGAGGACTGTAGTCGACAAAGCTGCACACGAAGAGGTCGAGCCATCCATCGTTGTCGAAGTCGAACCATACGGCGCTTGTGGTCCATCCGGGTGACGACAGCCCGGCTCCGTTGGTCACGTCAGTGAAGGTCTCGTCTCCGTTATTCCGGTAGAGAATGCTCCTGCCGTAGGACGTGATGAACAGATCGGAGTAGCCGTCGTTGTTGTAATCGCCAACGGCGATGCCCATGCCGAACGTGCCGGCCGACACGCCGGCCTGATCTGTCACATCACTGAACGTACCGTCGCCATTGTTACGGTACAGGGCGTTCTTCAGCCGCTTGTTCGGCTGATAGAAATCCGACACGCCGCTGTTCACGAGATAGATGTCCATCGATCCGTCGTTGTTGTAGTCCAGAAAGGCGCAACCAGGTCCCAGCGTTTCCGGTAGGTACCGCTCGGGTGACATCGCGTTTTCATGGACCCAGCGGATCCCCGTATCGCCCGCGGGCATCTCCTCAAAAACAGGCGTGAACGATCGGATTGAATCCGTGACGGTGACCGTCGGCCCGATCACAAGCAGCATGAGCGCGAGCGTGTATGCGGTGTGCCTGATCATGTTGTTGTTCCAGGTCAGCGTCGTTGCTGCTGTTTCCGCAAAAGAAGGTACCGCTGCAGGTATTCGGGCCGCTGCCCGGCCAGTTCCGCATATGTTTGTAAGAGCACTTCGTTGGCCAAGGGCTTCGCTTCTGGATTCGTCGGCCCGTTCAAGTAAATCAAACCGGGCAGCTCCGGCCGCATTTGAAAGGCTTCGTCGGGAAAACGTTCTCCGTCGCGTGCGCCGATGCGGTGGTTCGTCAACGCAGTGTGGGCGACCTCACGCTGATCCCGCTTCGGCATGTGGCACCCGGCGCAGTCATCCGTTCCAGAGCTCGAGCGCTGCGAAACGGAAAGCGCACAACTCGTCTCCTGATGGCACGTCAGACACTTGCCGCGATAGGAGTTTGCGCGCGCATCGGCCGGTAGCTGCTGATGCGGATGATGACAACTGAGGCACGTCAGCCGAGCTTTGCTGGCTAGCGAACACTTGCTGGATCTCAACGCAAAGTGGTGGTCGAGCAAGTCCGATCTCGGAGAACCGTTCGGCGTCGGCGGTATCACAAATACCGCAAGGACTTCACTGAGCGGCTTTCCGGGACGGAAATCGGAGAAATCGCGGCCTGGCTGAAGGACGCGGGCGTCTTTCCCCTGATGGCAATTCATGCAAATGTCTTCCGACAGCCGCGCGGGGACTTTGGCCGGATTCACGATGGACGTATCTATCGCGGTTGATACCCTCATCCGCTGTCTGCGCTCGCTGACGTGCAGTTGCCCCGGCCCGTGACAGTTCTCGCAACCAACCGCGAGTTCCTGATTTGCGGCCGCCCGGCTGGGAACCGCTTCAGTTCCTTTACTACCCAGAAGCAGTTTCGCGTTGGTGTGACACGTGAGGCAGGCGCGAGTAATCGGCCGTGTGAAACCGGATTCCGCGAACTCGTAACCGGGCGAGAAATCCCATCGCTGACTGCTCGCATAAAACGAGAGCGGCGCTTGAAAGAGACCGCCTCCACGATTCACGAGATACGTATGCCCGTGAAGACCGGAACCGATCGCATATTCCAGCTTGTACTCGGATGCGGCGAAAGAAGCGGCCGGTGTGTGCGATTCCTGCTCGCTCTGGTAGAGAGCCGATCCCGATCGGAATACGGTGTACGCGCGATTGAGGAGAGGGCTGAGGGTCGTGAACGGCTCGCGGATTTTCTCCAGGTGACTGGCATCAGTGGCCAGGCTCATGGAGCGCCCCATCGGCGACTGAATGTACGTTTCGTAGATCTGGCGATGACACGGCGCACACTCTTTCGATCCGGTGTAGGACACACCAGGCGCCGTATTGCGGAACGTCGGCGCTCGTGCGGGCGATGGCATTGCGAGCGCTGAAATTCCAACGACGCAGCAACTCAGGACGAAGGCGTCACCTCGGCGTACGCGAAACCGCCAGGCAGACATGCGCTCGTCTCAAAAGGCGGCAACAGGCCGATGTGTCGCGCACCAACTCAACGTGGCACTTCTCGCTGAAACGCGGTCCTCGGGACCGGCATGATGCTCGTTCCGACCACAATCCTCGTCGTGTTGTCGGCGTCTACCACGGACAGGGACGTCACAATCGCTCGAATACCGCCGTTCCAGTTGGCGCCATTCCACGCACTCCCAAACGGACGATCCGAGCCGGGCGAGATCACGCCGATCACGCTTCGAAACGCCGTCTCGTCTTCGACGTATGGCAGACTGGCGCCTTCTCCTGGCTGCAATACGTTGTCTGTCATCGCAAGCTCTCTCGAGAAATTCAGCGCGTCACGGATAGCCATCCTGACGTCAACGGGTTCATCGCCGACGTTGGTCACTGTCAACACCGCCCGATCGCCAGACGACACCACGTCGGCTGCGCCTGAGCGGACTGTGCCCTTGATTCCAACCGGGTTCGAGAGCATGACCGGCACAAGCGCTGGAGGCGCTTGCGCTTCCATCCGACTCGGTGGCAGATTGATCCAAACGAGAGAGATCACCGTCATCGCGCCGGCCGCTGCTACCCACCGGGTGTTGATCTTGCGCATGGGATCACCTTCCTTCTGGGCTCAGGTCTCGTCAGGCGATTGCATCCCATTGCCTGGCGGCGCCGAGGCGGAACACTTTCAGGTCAGATGCCGTGGCGATCTGCGGGGGGGTGTGCAACTCTATAACAACAGCGAGGTGCGGCTGTCACGTTTTTCATTGACCGCCCAGCTCAACTTTTGATCTATGACGCCCATTCGATATTCGGCGGCTGCGTGTCAGACCGACCTGCCGAACCCGCTCGACCGCACACAAATGCGCGCCAACACCGATCGGATGCTGGCGCTTGTCGACGACGCGGTTGCGGGGAGCCGGCCGTTTCTGCCGGTTCGCTTGATCGTCTTTCCCGAGTTCGCGCATGCGGCCCCGGTGTTCGCCGAGGTGCAGGAACTCATCGACAAGCTGGCGGTGCCGATTCCCAACGAGCACACTGATCGCCTGGAACGCAAAGCGCGCGAGCACGGCGTCTACATTCAGAGCGGCTCGATGATCGAGCAGGACGCCGCATGGCCCGGCGTCGTGTTCAACACGACTTGCCTGATCGGGCCGGAGGGATTGCTCTACAAGTACCGCAAAGTGAATCCGTGGATCCCGTACGAGGTCCACGCG
Organism: Vicinamibacterales bacterium; assembly: GCA_035637635.1. Lineage (GTDB taxonomy): Bacteria > Acidobacteriota > Vicinamibacteria > Vicinamibacterales > UBA2999 > DASPWV01. The sequence goes on from DASPWV010000209.1 coordinate 14,917, forward strand.
AGCCCGCACGATCTCCACGGTTACGGCGAACCGCTGTTTCCCGTTGCCGACACCGAAATCGGGCGCATCGGATGCGCGATTTGCTACGACTGGCTCTTTCCCGAAGCTATCCGGCAACTCGCCGCAAATGGCGCAGAGGTTCTGCTCCGCGTCTCGGCATACATGGATCCCTGGGGTGCGACCGAGCCGATGAACTGGTGGACGATCGTCAACCGAGCGCGCGCGATCGAAAACATCGCATACGTCGTTGCCGCCAACCAGGGCGCCAGCCTGCGGCGCTATCCGCCGTACTCATGGCCGGGCGGCAGCCAGATTGTCGACTTCGATGGCCGGATGCTCGCCGAAGCATCGCCCGGCCCTGGCGAACGGATCGTCGTCGCACCGATCGACGTGTCGGCGCTCAGGCATGAACGGGCAACGCGTGTGGGGCATCACATGCTCGCGCACCTTCGTACCGAAGCGTACCCGGTCTACACGGCGCACCGATATCCACCGCGTCAACACTCCGCGTGGTCGTACGAAAACAACGTCGCGATGGTCGAGACCGCAAAGCGCGATGTCGATGAGATCGCCAAGCGCGATATCGAAGAATCCGCAGAGGTGTTGAAACCGACGTAGCGCGCTAGCGCGACAGCGTGCTGCGGATTCGGCGCGCGCGATTGCTGCCCTCGCCCCAGTTAGCCGTGCAACAGTGATAACCTGCGCCAACATCACACGACCCTTCCAAGAGAAGGAGGACTTTGGTCATGGAGTGCACGCTTCGACGGGCTGTCAATGGACGTGTCGCGCTGAGCGTTGCTCTATCGGCGCTGCTGACGGCGTCGATGGCATTTGCCCAGGGAGGGGCCACCACCGCAACCCTTGCCGGAAAAATTGTCGACGACACCGGCGGCAGACTGCCGGGCGCCAGCATCACGCTGATTCACACCGGCACGAATCAGTCACGCTCCGTGGTCTCGAACGAAGAGGGCTTGTACCGCTTCGCCGGACTCCCTCCCGGGACGTATGCGCTGAGCGCCGAGTTGCAGGGATTTGCGCCCGCTCGGCGAACCGGTATAACGCTGAATGTCGGTGCGGCCGTGGATCTCGACGTGACCATGCGCATCTCCAGCCTGCAGGAGTCTGTCACCGTCAGCGGCGAAGCGGCGGTCGTGGAAAGCGCCAAGACGTCGCTGAGCACTGTGATCACGAAGGAGCAAATCGATGCGCTGCCGACCAGAAGCCGGAACTATCTCGATTTCGCCCTGCTCACTCCCGGCACGGTCGAAAACGTCAGCACCAATCAGCAGGGAATAGGGCTCAACATGGCCGGCGCACGCGCGAAGGAAGCGTCGCTCATTGTGGACGGCATCTGGAACACCGACGAATCGTTCACATTCCCTCGGCAGAAATACAGCCAGGATGCGATTGCGGAGTTTCAAGTCGTGGGCCTGGGTGGGACCGCCGAATTCGGCCGCGCCATCGGCGGCATCGTGAGCGCCGTGACCAGGTCTGGCGCGAACGCGTTGAGCGGCTCGGGTTACGGATACTTTCGCGATACGCGTTTGAACGCCGAAGATCCGTTGTCGAAGCAGCGCGGCATTCCAAAGCCGAAGTTCAATCGCCAGCTATTCGGCGCGTCGATCGGTGGCCCGCTGGTCAAGAATCGCACCTTTTATTTTGGCGCCGCCGAGCGCACCCAACAGAACCAGCCGCAGGACAACAACATTACCGCGTCAACCGGAGCCGTTCTTGGTCTTCCTCCTGCCGACGTGGGCGCAGTCACCGCGACCTTGCGCGACACGTTCTGGATGACGAAAGTCAATCACCGGCTGAGTGATGCCAATTCCATGTATGCCGCGTTCGCCTATACGCGGGACAAGGACTTCACGACGCCAGCTTCCTTCGCGACGCGATCGAAGCGGCAGCGGCTCACGTCGACGGACGTTTCATATCAATTCGGTTGGACGGGTATCGCGCGCGGAGGCACCTGGCTGCACGAGGCCCGAGCCTCCTACTTCCCCCGCGACTACACGCTTGACAACCCCGACTTCGGTGGGCCGCCGCTCGCCCCCGAGGGTCAGCTGCGCGCCAGCGTGAAGCCCACGGTCTCAATCACCAACACCGCCACCTTCGGAGGCGGGACCGTCACGCTCGCCATGCACACCAAGCCGGTCCAAGCGGTCTACTCCCTGACGATGTCGAAGAAAACGCACGCGGTGAAGTTCGGCGTCGACGGCATGTTCGTGGATTTCGTCTATATCCGTTTTACGGGGCCGCAAACAGCCTCGTACAACTTCTCGTCGCTCGACAACTACCTGCGCGGCGTGTATTCAACTTACTCGGAGCTGTTTGGCGAGCCAGAGCTCGATCGATTCCACACCTACGTATCCGCCTACGCTCAGGATTCGTGGGCAGCGACGAACCGCCTGACTATCAATTACGGGCTCCGTTACGATGTCGAGCACTTGTCGAAATATCAAGGCCTGTCGTACGGCAGCGACCGGAACAATGTCGGGCCGCGTCTCGGCTTGTCCTACGACCTGACTGGGAGGGGGAAAACCGTGTTCAAGGCGAGCACTGGCATGTATTACGACCGCATCTTTCAAAATCCGATCACGCCAACCTTTTTCCAGGCGAAGTCGGTGCTGCAGCAGGTATCAGGAGTGTGGAGCTTTGGCCAGCCAGGCGCGCCCGTCTTCCCCAACACACTGCCGAATCTCGCGCCCTCGAACGTGCCTGCAGGAGTGCGGGACGTCTATATTCCGCCGGATGTCATGCAGGTGCCGATGTCGTACCAAGCGATTGCGACGATTGACCACGCGCTGCAGAACGACCTCGCAGCCAGCGCAAGCGTTCTGTACACGCGATCAACACACAAAGAGCTGCTGTTCGATCGCAATCTGACGTTCAACGATGCTCTCGGCCGCTTCAATAGCACGCGACCCGATCCGAGTTTTCGCCGAATTCTACAATACAGCTACTCAGGCAAGGCGGAGTACGTCGGTCTTGTTCTCGAGGCGCGAAAGCGCGTGTCCGGCCGCTTTTTCTTCAGCGGCAACGCCACCGTCGCGCGTGCGTACGACCAGGGTGACAACTTCAGCTCACAGGTGGAGGACCCGCGTCATCCCGAGGCGGAATACGCGCCTGGCGTCGACACACCGCGGTTCCGGATCACCGCAAACGGCTCCTACGAGATCAATCGCGCGCTCACGGTGTCGGCCGTGGTGCGTGCGAGGACCGGGTTCGCCTACACAGCGCGCGGCGGCAACACGGTTGACTTCAATGGCGACGGGAACTTCAACGACCGCGTGCCCGGCACGAGCCGGAATCAGTTCCGCATGCCCGGCAACCACTCGCTCGACCTTCGCCTGAGTTATTCCATTCCGCTCCGCGGCGATCACAAGATCCAGCTCACAGCCGACGCGTTCAACGTCTACAACCATGACAACGTCGCGACAGTAAACGGCACGTGGGGGCCGAACATCGCCGCTCCGATCGTGACATTCGGCGCGCCCCTCACCTACTTCAATCCGCGCGAAATCCAGTTGGCTCTGCGCTATGCGTTCTGATTCAGACCACACACTTCACACACGGAGCACTGCAATGGATCGACCAGTCATCAGGTTTGGAATCGCAATCGCTGTCGCGACGTTGATCGCCACGGTCGTACCTGCACAGGAACAGCAGCGCAAGCAACCGACGCCACCCTCCGGCGCCGCAAACCCGGGGGCCAGAAAACACGTCGCACTGGTCGGCGGCATGTTGATCGACGGCTATGAAGTACCGCCACTCCATCACGCCGCCGTCGTGATTGAAAACGACAAGATCCTCGAAGTTGGACCTGCCGCGCAGGTGAAGATTCCCGTTGACGCCACGGTGATCGACACGAGCGGCCGGGTGATGATGCCAGGGCTCATCGAAGAACACGCGCATCTCAGCATTCTCGGTCACGGCGACTACAACCGCTGGTATCCGTGGATCGTGAAAAACGGCTACATGGAGAAAGTCATGGAGATCTCCGCCAAACAACTCTTGATGGCGGGGATCACGACCGCCGTCGATCTTGGCGGGCCGCTCAAGGAAAGTCTCAGCGTCCGCGATCGCATTACCAAAGGTCAGATACCTGGTCCGCATATGCTCGTGTCGGGTCCGTGGGTGACGAGAAGTCTCGGCAACTATCCGCCCGAGATGAACGTCATGCAGAAGTTGATCGATACCCCGGCAGAAGCCGCGGCCGCGACGGACGAACTGATCACCGCCGGCGTTGACGTGATCAAGGCATACGTCAACCTCACGCCGGCGCATTACAAGGCCATCACCGATACCGCACACAAGCGCGGCATACGCGTTCACGCACACGTCTATGCCGAACGCGACGTTCGCAACGCACTCGAGAACGGCGTGGACGTGCTGACGCATTCCGGTTCGGCAGGCACGGCTCCGCCCTACAGTCAGCAGCTCATCACCGATATCGTCAATGCAGGACGCGCCGTCGTCATCACGGCCGCACACCGATCGTGGGTGTTTCCCGACACCGTGGGGTTCCCGGAGCGCCTTCAGGATCCGCAGCTCAAGCAGGATTTCGCGCTGATCCCGGGACTATGGGACGAAGTGCAGAACTCGCTCAAGAATTTTCAAGGCCTCGGCTACTTCGCGCGCACCGATCGGGAGATGTTCTTCCGCGAGCGTGGCGTCAAGCAATTTCTCGAATCTGGCGTCGTGCTCGGCATGGGTACCGATTCGGGGACGCCGATGAACTTCCACACAGAAGCCCTCTGGCGTGAAATCAAGGCGCACGTGGATATGGGTATGTCGCCGATGCGCGCGATCATGGCGGCAACACGCGTCAACGCGCGCAGCGTGATCGGAAAACCCGATCGCGGAACGATCGAGCCTGGCAAGCTGGCGGACATTATCGTCGTGAACGGCAACCCGTTGTACGAGATCACGGCGCTCTCGCACGTCGAAACCGTTGTGAAGAGCGGCGTCGTTTACAAAGGGGGCACGAGCGCGAAAGGTGCCGGAACATCGACGGCATCGAGGTAGCAGGGTGAACGATCGCTTCGCGTCCTTTAGAGAAGCCACCGCCTCGGCATTGCTGTCCGGACCCGGCGCGACTGAACCGGAACTCCGGCAAGCGGTCGCGCGAGGCGAGCCTCCCGAGGAACTCAACACGCTCGTGCAGAAGATCCGCTCGTGCGCGTACGCGGGGATGCACGATGACCTCGACGCTCTCAGAAACCGCTACAGCGAGGATCGGCTGTTTGAGATCATCGTTGCCGCGGCGTTCGGGGCCGCGCGCGAGCGGCTCGCGGCCGTACGTCGCGCCCTGGACAGCGTATGAGACTCGGCAACGTGGTCCGCGGCGACCGGCTTTCAACGAGGCTCCTGTACGGAATCGTTCGTCTCGTCTCCGGTTTTCGAGCCCCTGACGTTGTCAGAACGCTGCGCTATCGATCGCACCTTTTTGGTCGGCCACATGCCGCCCATATGCATGCGGTCATGAGAGGACCTTCCGAATGGTCGGTTGGCGAGCGAGAGTTATTCGCCGCGTTCGTGTCGAAGTTGAATCGGTGTGTGTTTTGAACCAATGCTCACGCCGCAGTTGCGGCGTCCGCGCTTGGGGACGATCACTATGCGCAACACGTGCTGGACGACTACACGACCGCCCCGATCGACGAGAAACTCTGTGCGACGCTCCGCCTGCTCGAGAAGATGACGCTGGACCACGGAAATCTTGGCCCCGAGGACATCAGGACCGTCATGCGTGCGAGCGTCTCCAAACCCGCGATCGAAGAGGCCGTCGAAGTCGCCTTTTTGTTCAACGTCTATGATCGGCTTGCCGACGCGATGGGCTGGGACGTGCCGCTGCCATCCGGCGGGTACTATCAGACGGATGAATCACGACGGCATGACCATTTGCCGCAACACCTTGTGTCGGTCATATGGCGGGTAGCGCACACCGAAATCGATCCGCGTACTGTGGTACAGCACGCCGCGGGCATTCGTGTACGCGCGGAACCCCCATTCGCCGTGGTACTTGCCCATCCCGGAATTGCCAACGCCGCCGAATGGCAAATCGTGAATGAGTGGTTGCAGAGTGCAGTCGTTCACTGCTGCATCCCCTGAGCTCGTCGAGTCGAGGATCTGCTTCGCCACGAGCTCGTCCTCGGCGAAGACATAAAGACCCAGCGGGCTCGGCCGCGCGTTGATGAAGTCGATGGCTTCCTGAACGTTCTGGATTTCTAGAACCGGGAGAATGGGACCGAAGATTTCTTCCTGCATCGCTGGAGCATCCGGTGACACGTTCACCAGCACGGTCGGCGCGATGAATCGGTCAGCCCGATCGTGTTGACCACCGTGGCAAATCGTCCCACTCGCGAGCAGCCGCATCAGTCGATCGAAGTGATGGACGTTGACGATTCGGCCATAGTCCGGGCTTGCCTGCGGGCTCTCGCCGTAAAAATCCAGCAACGTTTGCTTCAGCTGTTCGAGGAAGCGTGCGGCAATATCCGTGAACACGAGGACGTAGTCAGGCGCCGTACACGTCTGGCCGGCGTTTCCCCATCGGCCCTGTACGATGCGACGTGCCGCAACGCGCAAGTTCGCGGATGAGTGAACAATCGTCGGACTTTTGCCGCCCAGTTCGGCTACCACTGGCGTCAACCTTCGCGCTGCGGCCGACATGACCACCTTGGCCGCGGCCGGCCCGCCCGTGAAAAAAATGTGGTCCCACTGCTGTTCCAAGAGCGCGGTAGTTTCCGGCACCGCGCCGAGGACGACGGAAAACGCCTCTCGATCCAGATATTCCGGCAGAACCTGAGCGATCACGTTGGCTGTGGCAGGCGCGACCTCGGACGGTTTGATAACGGCGGCGTTTCCGCCGGAAATTGCAGCGATCAACGGGGACACGGTCAACATCACGGGATAGTTCCAAGTGCCAATGATCAGGCCCACCCCGAGGGGATCGAAGCGCACCTCGGTGCGAGACGGTGCGATGACAAGCGGTGTGCTGACCGGGCGCGGCCTCATCCATCGGCGTAGGTGCGTCAGAACATAGTCCACCTCGCTGGTCACGTACTTCACATCGGTCCAGTCAGCATCGATCCGGTTTCGACGCAGGTCTGTCCAGAGTGCGGCATAAAAGTCCTCAGCACGGTCCTTCATCATCGACCGCAGGGCAATCAACTGGCTGTGTCGCCATTCCGCCGAGCGGGTGACACCACTCAGAAAGTACTTGCGATGACGTGAGACGAGAGCGCCGAAATCAGGCATGCTCATGGTTTGATCCTGGTCAGCAGATCGCGGCGACGATCTCGCCGTCGGGCCACGATATCGAATGCCAAAAAGAGCCCGGGTTTGCATCCCGGTGCGCGGGGTGGCCAACGAGGGCGGGAACGGCCCGCAGGGCAGCCTCGTATTCGATATCGATATTCTCGCCCACAGCGAGGGACCTATGAGAGACGGCGATCGCGCGCTCACGGCACTTCTTGGCGGAATCGTGGTGATTGGCTTTTTGGGCGCCACTGGGAATGTGTCGGCGCAACAGGCTAACAAAACGGCCATCGTCGAGCTGGGCAGCAGCTACGCTGAATGGAAGCAGCCCGGCGCGCTCGTCGTCGACGGCCAGAAGGTCGTCGCCAACGCGTCCACGAAATGGAAGGGCAAGTTCTCGTCCCTTGACGCGGTGCCGCTTGGCCACGAAGTGCGTGTCGGAGGCGTGCGCCAGCCCACCGGCGAGGTGCTCGCCCTCGAGATCGATGTCCGTGCGAACGGCACGGCTCTCTTCGAGCCTGAAGTGCAACAGGGCACGAACGAGCTCGAAGGTTTGTGGCTGCGCAATCGCGAGGCGTTCGAAGCCGACGGCACCGGCAGGAAAGTGGAGATTGGCAGGATCGAAGACGCCGGACGCCGCGTGGATCGTGTGCGCGGCATCGTTCGCCGCGTCGCGCCGCCGTACGTCGATCAGAACAAGCTGCGTGTGTATGTGATCGACAACAAGGAATGGAACGCGATGGCCATGGGCAACGGCGCCATCTGGGTGTTCAGCGGCATCATGAACGACATGACGGACAACGAGCTGGCGATCGTGGTTGGGCACGAGCTTGCGCACTACACGCACGAACATTCACGCCGGCAGATGCGCAAGGGGATGTGGATTCAGATGGCGAGCCTGGCAACGCTCGCCGCCGCGGAAGCCATCGACAATCGCGGCTTGCGCGCGGTGGCGCAGGTGAGCGGCGTCCTCGGTTTTGGCGCGTGGATAAACGGCTACGGACGCGCCCTCGAAGATCAGGCGGACCGCGTCGGGCTGCGCTATGCCTACCAGGGCGGCTACGACGTGTCGCATGCGCCGCAGGTCTGGCAGCGCTTCCTTGAAAAATACGGCGAAGGCGATCGTGCCACGAATTTCTTCTTCTCCGATCATTCGAGTGCGAGCGCACGGCGCAAGCACCTCGAGGACGAGATTCGATTCAATCGGTATCTCCGCTGAACTCACGTTGCCGCCAAAGCATCAGTCCCCTTTTCACCCTTTGAAAGGAGA
>DASPWV010000210.1:0-4019 GCA_035637635.1 Vicinamibacterales bacterium
TTTCAGCGTACTGGACCCTAGACCCGACAACCGCCCCATCTCAAACCACATGCGGAAGCGCTCCGCGAGGCTCGAGGGGTCCACCTGCCCGCCAGACCGAACGATCGCTTCGCACGTCGCCACGGTAAGCCACGTGTCATCTGACAACCGGGGCCGCTCTGGAAATGGCGCTGCAATCGGACCAGGACGGCCCTCGTAGGCGCTGCCCCATGCATCTCCCAAGGCACCGCCCAGCAACGACGCGCGTACTCGTGAGGCTAGTACCTGATCGTTGTCAAGTAAGCGTTGTCTCAGGGTCACACTTGACGTGGCCGGCAATGCTGCGTGGCGCGACGAGCTCAGGCCGCCAATTCTTGGCGGACGCTGTCTCGGCTGCTCCAGATCACCGGCACGATGTCGTAGTTGCGCAGTGCATCGACGATCGTCGTTGATGGCGCGCGATTCTCGTCGTTCAAGAACGCGTAAAACCGGGACTCGGCTGGGCGCACTTCTTTCGTATCCACCCACGAGAAAGCGAGCGATTCTGCGAGGTCGCGGCTGGGACGATTGACCGCTCGGATCAGCCGCTCTGGTGCCCGCCGCGACGCTGGAACCACGAAATCGAACGTGTGGTCGTATCCGCTTCGGCCGGTGAACTTGACGTTCGGCGTGAAGCGAATGTCGTGGAGCTCCAACCAGGCTGTGACGTCCTCGAGGAACAGGCTGGCCACCACGGGGACGGAGAGGTAGAAGAGATCGTTTACCGCCAGAATCGCCTGAACGAGATTGTGCTTTCGGAGAGAAAAGTCCTGCGGCGTTGCTTTGACGAGCAGTGCGTCGCCATCCCTTCGAATACCGAAACCGTTGAGCGCCGAGGTTAGGAGATCTCTTCTCTTCGATGTTTCAAGGTCGCAGCCCGATGCGCGTAGGTCCTGAATCGTCTCGCCTCCATCAGTCAGCATGAAGGCGCCGTTTTCCCGTCGCACGTAGATCTGCGTGTAGTCGTTGTGCCGGTCCAGGTAGGGCGTCGTGATCTCGACGTACTGGTCGTTCACTTCGCGCAGGACGCTCTTGTCGCGCACCCACTGCGCGTACTGGTCGAGCAAGCCGCGGATTTCGTCGATCACGTAAAGAGCCCTCGTCGGATGTCCGGCGGCACGGTGACGTTCACGAACTGCATGAACTCTAACAGCAGCAGCCAGGGATCGCCAGCGTCTGAAAACCGCTCGGCGGGGAGCGGCACAGCCCAGCGATCGCCGTAGCCTTCGCGGTAGAGATGCAAGTGAGGGCACGGGATCTCCTCATCGTCCGGGTTTCGATGAGGGGCACCGCCGAAGTCGAGCCGCGCCAGGATGGCCACGCCTCGTGCTCGATTCTGGTACGTCCCTTTCGTGAGCTTGATCTGACTCCTCGTGACGTCGAGAAAGAACGCCTCGCGCTTGTCCGGGCTCAGCAGCGGCACGCGGATTCCACCTCCCAGGCTCGGATACTCGTACACGGCGTCATCCGCCTTGTGCTTCTCCATAGCCAGCAGGGCGTCGGCGTCCTCCTGCGTCAGGTTTATATCAGCCACTCGTCCCTCGATATATCACCGTTCATCGCTTCGATTCTGATCGTCAAGATACCCCTCAACGGGAATGTATCGGCTGCCCTGATTCACCGGGCCAGTGGCGGCGCGCGCTCACTGACCCAAGTTCAGCCTGTCGGCTTCGAGGGGGAACACGGAGGGGGAACAGGGCCCTCGCGCGAGGTGTTCCCCCTGGACAGGCAGTGTTGAAGGCTCCTCCACATGTGGCGACGGACGTTTCGCGCGCGGCGAGTGCAGAAGATAACGGACTCTCTCCACGCAGGTTACGGCCCGCCGTCATCGGGCGGCGCTCTATGCCGCCCGCCTGGTGGCACCACTGCCGGAGCGGTCGCCAACAGCAATCCCGTGGCGTGAGCGACCACCCGAAATGGCCGCTTGGCCTGCCAAGCCCGCGGCCAGCGACGTGGTCGCTCACGCCACGCTGAAAGGGCGTCGGCGCCCGTGTCAGCGCCATGAGTATGCGGCGGTCACCGCGAGAGTTTCGACCCGAGTTCTGACGGCGACGCTGATGGATTTCCGGTCTGTCTTTTCGCGCTGGTTTCCAGACTCCGATGTGAACGGCTGACGCCGCGAGGGGAGCCGCGACAAAGCGCGGTGGTTGGCGCCGAACACCGAAGCCTGAATGATGACCACGACGCGGAACACCCGTACCAGCAACAACGAAGCCCGCAGTCGGATCCGTCACGGCGCCAGCCACTTCCAGTGAATGCCTGGGGCGTTCAGGCGGACGGCGCTTTGTGCCGTCCGCTGCTCGGCGCTCGCAGCCGGCGCTGTCCGTGGGGGCGTGAGCAACCCCCCGGTTTGGATAGGGTGCCGACCCCGACCCCGGCCCGGAGGGTTGCTCACGCCCCGATGTCCGTGCCGGAATGCTCGCGTTTTCTCGCTGCGATCTGCGCACCGAATGCACGCGTGTTGTCACCAGCGAACGCGCCGCAGATCCCTTGCGAGACGCGATGCACTTTTCAATGTATTTCTCAACGATCATTCTCGCCAGAAGTCGGCCATCACCACGATCAGTATCGAGCTGTGCTCGGCGCCGTCAAGGCTCTCGCTGCGCTCGACCCTGCGGGCTTCGGCCTTGACGCCGCCTCCGCGCAGCTCGAAGTCGCACTTATGTGATGGCCGAGGAAACTCGTCCTCATTTCTGCGTTGACGAGGCGCATCGGCAGTCGTATCGTGAAGGTCTCGTCGGTGCATCACGCGCCCCTCCGCAGTCCTGCCAGACGCGGAGCGCTGTAGCCAACGCTCTCAGAGCAAAGCTCTCAGCCCCTTCAACAACCAGTCGATTGATCGCGCGCATCTCGTGCGATCAGCGCGTTCGACTTCAAGTCACGCGCTTCGATGTCGGCGTCACGCCACATCCGCGCCCATCGTCTCGGCGCGCCAGCTCCAAGTCGGCGCGCTTCGAGCGCACTCCAATGCATCACGAACGTCTGCTGCCAGTTCGCAGGGGTGCCTATGGAGTACTTCGAACATGCGGATCCGAGGCCGGAGCCGATTTCGATCCCGCGCTGTCGGGAACTGCTCGGTGAGGACGCGGACTCGATGACCGATCAAGACATCGACGACATCCGCCGACACGCCGAAATGATGGCGGGCATCGTGGTCGAGATGTACCAGGAGCAGTGCCGCGTTTCCGAGTAGCAACAGTGCCTCGCAAACGTAGCTTGCCCGAGCCGGCGAATGGATCTACGCTGCCAACCGTGGTCGGCGCGGTGATCTACGTTCGCGTCAGCACGAAGGAGCAGACCGAGAATCTCAGTCTGCCGACGCAGCTTCGCGCCTGCGAGGATTACTGCCGCCGCCAGGGCTACGAAGTCCTCGAACGCTTCCACGAGGAAGGCGAGAGCGCCAAGTCCACGGATCGCAGCCAGCTTCAGAACCTGCTCACGTACTGCCGGTTGAACAAGGGCCGCGTCCATTTCGTGGTCGTGTTCAACCTGACGCGCTTCGCCCGCGATAAGTACGACCACTTCGCGCTGCGGTCGCACCTGCAATCGCTTGGCATCTCGCTCCGTTCCGCGACGGAGCCGATCGACGACACGTCCACTGGCAAGTTGATGGAAGGCGTACTCGCGGCGTTCGCACAGTTCGACAACGACGTGCGCTCGGATCGAACGCGGGCCGGCATGAAGGCGGCGCTGGAGTTCGGACGATGGGTATTCCTGGCGCCGATCGGCTACTTGAATGCGCCGCGGTCGATGGGCAAGACCCTGATTCCCGATCCGCAACGGGCGCCGCTCGTCCGCCGCGCGTTCGAGGAGTACGCGACTGGCCGATACACGAAGGAACAACTGCTGAAACAGGCCAGAGCCCGGGGCCTCACGAATCGGCGCGGCAAGCCACTCACATCGCAAGCGATCGGCGTGCTGCTGCGGAACCAGCTCTATGCCGGTATCTTGGACATCACCGAGTACGGCGTTCGCGGAAAACGCGGCGACTTCGAGCCCCT